>DASWBC010000313.1:0-8728 GCA_036390815.1 Gemmatimonadaceae bacterium | reverse complement strand
TTTGCCGTGCTTCCCTTTGCTGGTGGCTCGGTCGCGGCGTACAGGGTGGCAAGGTCACACCGCGCCGTGCTTTCGAGTGTTCAGCTCGCGCTGGAGCAGATCCTCGACCGGCTCGAGCACGGTGATTTCGAGAGCCCCGGCGGACTACTCGGTACGATTTCTTCGCGAGCGCGGTTGCCGAGACGATAGATTAGAGCGTAATCGCTCGAGAGGTTGAACCGCTCGATGAAAGAAATCAGGAAGGTCGGCGTCCTTGGCGGAGGCCTGATGGGAAGCGGGATCGCCCAGGTCTCCGCTGCCGCTGGATTCCCCACGACTGTGCGTGAGGTCTCGGAAGCCCTTGGTGAGAAATCGCGACTGGCGATCGAGAAGTCGCTCGCCAAGGGTGTCGAGCGTGGCAAGGTCACCGAAGCCGAGCGGGCCACGACGCTCGGGAACCTGCGATTCGTCACCGACCTGAAGGAGCTGGCGGACTCCGACTTATTCATCGAGGCAGTGGTCGAGGATCTCGACGTCAAGAACAGCCTCTGGTCCCAGCTCGACAAGATAGCGCGACCCGATGCGATCTTCGCTTCGAACACCTCGAGCCTGACGATCATCGCAATGGCGACCGCGAGCGGACGCCCCGATCGGATGCTCGGCATCCACTTTTTCAACCCGGTGCCGCTGATGAAGTTGGTGGAGGTCGTTCGCACGATCACGACGAGCGAGGAGACGGAGCAGCGAGCTCTGGATTTCGTGCGGGCCCTCGGGAAGGAGCCGATACGGGCGAAGGACAGCTCCGGATTCGTCGTGAACCTGCTGTTGATTCCATACATGATCGACGCAATCAAGGCGCTGGAATCGAACGTTGCTTCGATCGAGGATATCGACAAGGGCATGCAGCTGGGCGCTGGTCACCCGATGGGGCCGTTCACTCTCCTCGATTTCGTGGGCCTCGATACCGTTTACAAGATCGCGGAAATCATGTTCACGGAATATCGGGAGAGCCGGTACGCGCCCCCACCTTTGCTCAGGCGCATGGTGCTGGCCGGGATGCTTGGCAGGAAATCGGGCAAGGGATTCTACGATTACTCGTCCAATCCCCCGCGCGTGAGCAGTCTCGGATTGTGAGCGAAAGCTCTCCCCGGGTAACGATGCGGATTTATTTCGTCAGGGGTCTCGACTAGTGAGCCTTCCGGGATTCCGCGGATATTTTCGCGAGGACAAGCTTGCGCGCGCCGTCTATTCCGAGGCGGCGGGTATCGGGCGCGCAATTCCGGCTGCCGTTGCTGTACCCGTTGACCCGGAGGATGTCGTCGTCCTGGTGAAGTGGGCGGCGGAGACGGGCACGAGCCTCATTCCGCGTGGCTCCGGAAGCAGCATGTCAGGCGGCGCCATTGGAGCAGGAGTCGTCGTTGATCTCTCCCGCATCAACCATCTTGGCAGGATCGATGAGAGGGATCGGACGGTCTGGGCGGAACCGGGAGTTCTATGGTCGACGCTCGATGTGGCCGCGAGGAGAAAGGGTTTGCGTTTTCCGGTGGATCCCTCGAGCGGGGATTTCTGCACGCTGGGCGGAATGGTGGCGACCAACGCCTCGGGCGCTCACACTCTCAGTTATGGCCCGACTCGCGCCTGGGTGAACGCGATCGACTGCGTGTTCAGCGATGGGGATCGCGCCATCGTCACGCGCGGCGAGCCGGCGCCGAGGAGAATCGAGGCCATCAACCGGTTTCTGCGGGATGTCCACGGCGAGATCGTAGCGAGCGACAAGCGGCGGCCGATATACCACCTCGGAGTTCGCAAGGAGTCCTCGGGATACGCGATTCACGACTACTCCACGAAAGCGGACCTCGTGGACCTTCTCGTCGGGAGCGAAGGGACGCTCGCGATCATGGTCGGGATTCAGCTAACGCTCTCTCCGCTTCCCGTGGCGACCAGCAGCGTGCTGGGATCCTTCTTATCCCTCGAGGAAGCGACAGCGGCGGCGACGAAAGCGGTCGAGGCAGGAGCCAGCGCTTGCGAGCTGCTCGACAGGACCTTTCTCGCATATGCCGCTACCGGCAGGAGCGCCGACGAGAAGTTCCGCCAGAGAATGGAGGGAAGCGCGGCAATTCTGCTGGCGGAAGTCGAGGCCGACAGCGCGGACGCGGCCGCGGCGGGAGCCCAGCGACTCGCGAAGGCTTTCAATGAATCGGGAGCCAGGGATGTCGATGTCGCGCTGACATCGGAGGCGGAGCACGATCTCTGGGAGCTGCGGCACGCGGCCAGCCCGATTCTCTCCGCGCTCGAGCATTCGATGTCGATGCAATTCATCGAGGATGGCGCGGTCCCGCTGCCAAAGCTTCCGGACTATGTCCAGGGTGTGAGGAAGGCGCTGGCCGAGCGCGAGGTGAGTGGAGTGATCTTCGGTCATGCCGGCGATGCTCACGTGCACGTGAACCCGCTGATCGATGTCAGGCAGCCGGACTGGCGAGAAAAGGTCTCGGGCCTTCTCGAGGATGTGGTCAAGCTCACGTCGCGTCTCGGGGGCACGCTCACCGGAGAGCACGGTGACGGAAGGATCAGGACGCCGCTGCTCGACCGCGTCTGGCACAAGGATGCGATTCGCGCCTTTGCCCTGGTCAAGAAAGCCTTCGACCCGACGAACATCTTGAATCCGGGAGTGAAGGTTCCGCTTCCGGAGCAGAAAGCGATCACCGACATCAAATACGACCCGCTGCTTATTCCGCTGCCCGAGCGGGCCAGAAAAGCACTCGACGATATGGTGACAGCGCGAGCGTACGATCGTTTCCGGCTGTCGCTGATTGGCGGATAGTCTTAGCTTTCTGCCGCTCGCTGGCGGTTCGTGCCGACGTAGTAAAACCCGCAGCCCCCAGCCGGCACGCTCACAACCCCCAGCCGGTAGTCTTCAGTTGCAGTTTCCTTTTCGCCGAAGAGTCTCTTGTACTACACAGAGCCAATAGTAACTCTGCTCGCCCGCCCGGTCTTTCTGGAGCCCGATCACCTGAATGTCCGCTGGCTCGGAGAAAGCACCGATGGCGAGAGGCTCGCGGAGTTTGCCGGCCGTCTCTGCTACATGAGCCAGAAGAACCCGGCCAACCGCGCGACCCGCGATTACCTCGAGAACATCAAGAAGCAGGGACATGGAAGCGTTCTCGAGCACGCGAACTACTCTCTCCTGCTGGAGGGCGTGAGTCGTTCGCTCACCCACGAGCTGGTCCGCCATCGAGCCGGCTTCGCCTATAGCCAGCTAAGTCAGCGGTACGTGGACGAGTCGGAAGCCAACTTCGTCGTCCCGCCGGCGATCGTAGGAGACGAGGCGCTCGAAAGCGAGTGGCGAACCCAGATCGATCAGGCGCAGAAAAGCTACGTCCGACTCGTCGAGCACCTGATGGAGCGTTATGGCTGGGTCGCCGACAAGGTCCACCGCCGGAAGATGTCGAGAGAGGCTGCGAGAGGAGTTCTTCCCAATTCAACCGAGACGAAAATCGTGGTGACCGCCAACGCGAGTGCCTGGAGAACGATGCTGGAGCTTCGATCGAGCGAGGGAGCCGAGCTCGAAATCCGCCGCTGCGCCATCGCCATGCTGAAGCTTCTCCATAGGGAAACTCCGGCTTTTTTCTCGGACTTCGAGATCTACCAGGCCGAGGATCGTCGCGAGGCAGCACGCATCGTGTACCACAAAGTCTAAAAGCAGAAGCGGACTGGAGACGGTCCGCCGGGGGCTATGAGCGAACCGGCGTTTGGCCGCGAGCTCGATCAGACGATTCACGATTTCCTTCGAATCGGCCCGATCTCAAAAAAACTCCAAAGCCCGAAAAAAGTTTTTTTCCTCGAAAAAGTTTTTTTCGAAAACGCGGAATAATTATTGCGCCACATGGTCTGCGTTTATATACTCGTGATCAATGATTCGATCGATAGAATTTTCGTAGGGTGTCGATGACTCTGATCGGTCTCGCCTACAACCAAAAGCCCGAGCCAACAGAGCTCGCCAGCCCGGCATCAGAGGGCGGCCGTCAGGAAGACGGGGAGCTTCCTCGCCCCGATGAAGAGCCTCCTAGTAAAAGAGTTGATCTCTCCATTCTGGAGCTAGTCGCTCGGGACGAGTTCGCCGAGTGGGACAGCCCGACCACGATCACCGCGGTGGAATCCGCGCTCTCCCGCCTTGGAATAGTCGTCCGCCTCGAGGCGAAAGAGGATTTTCCAGAGCGACTCCGCCAGACCAGGCCCGACATCGTCTTCAACATCGCCGAAGGGTTTTACGGTGTTAACCGCGAAGCCCATGTTCCGGCGATCTGCGAGTTTTATGGCATCCCCTACTCCGGAAGCGATCCTTTCACTCTCTCGCTCTGCCTCGACAAGGCGAGAACGAAGGAGACGCTGACCTTCCACGGCATCCCGACTCCCAGGTTCGCGGTCGTCCGGAAAATCGAGGATCTCAAGGCGGTGGCGGGAAAATTTCCGTTCCCCCTTTTCGTGAAGCCGCTCCACGAGGGGTCGTCGAAGGGAATCACGGACAGCAATCTCTGCTTCGATCGCAGTCACCTCTTCAGGCAGACCGAGTTCCTCCTCGAGAGCTACAAGCAGCCCGTTCTCGTCGAGGAGTATCTGCCGGGGAAGGAGTTCACCTGCGCGGTTCTCGGCAACGGCGCGGAGGCGACGGTGCTGCCCATCGTCGCGATGAATTTCGATACGCTGCCCAAGGGCGCGCTCCCGATTTACAGCTTCGATGCGAAGTTCGTCTGGGATCGCCCCGAGAATCCGCTTGACATTTTCCAGTGTCCGGCGCGTATCACGCGGGAGCTTCAGGCGTCTATTGAGCGAGTAACGCTCGACGCCTTCCGTGTGCTCGGCTGCCGAGATTGGGCGAGAATCGATGTTCGTCTCGATGCTTCCGGAGTTCCGAACGTTCTCGAGGTGAATCCGTTGCCGGGAATTCTTCCCGATCCAGCGGACAATTCGTGTTTGCCGAAGGCCGCGCGAGCAGCCGGGATCGGCTATGAAGAGCTCATTCAGAATTGTCTGAAGTACGCTGCGGCGCGGCAGGGGGTGGATCTCGATCACTCCCTTGCGCGGAGCAGCGGAGCTCAGGGCGCGCCCGCGCTCGCCGCCAGCGCATCGGCGTAACCGATACCAAACAAAGGAACACGATGAAGATTGCCTTGTTGTTCGACGGCCTCTCTGCCCTCGGGAAAGCTCCCGAGGTTCAGTTGCTCGACTCCATCGAAGCCGTGGAGAGCGCCCTCCTCGATTGGGCGACCGAGGTCGTGCGCGTGCCGGTGAGCAACGACGGCCGCTGGGTCGAACGCGTCCGCAGGGGCAAGTTCGATCTCATCTTCAATCTTGTCGAAGGCATCGACGGAGAGGCCATCTACGAGCCGATGGTCATCTCGGTGCTCGAGCTCCTTGGAATTCCTTTCACCGGAAGCTCCAGCTGGACAACCGCGCTCACACTCAGAAAGAACATCGTCAACGGAGTGCTCGACCGCGCCGGATTGCCCGTACCGCGCTGGAGCCACGTCCGTCGCGGCGATGAAATCACGAGTGTCGGTTTCCCGGCTATCTGCAAGCCGGTCGCCGAGGATGCTTCCGTTGGAATCGAGCAGCGGTCGGTCGTAAGGACTATGCGCAGCCTCTCGGCAAGGATCGAAGCGATGTTCGAGGGCTGGGACGAGGTGCTGGTTCAGCGCTTCATTCCAGGTCGCGAAGTGAACGTCGGTATCGTGGGCGACGAGGTCATGCCGATCGCGGAGATCGATTTCGCCCAGATGCCGCGCGGGATGTGGCACATTGTCTCCTATCGGTCCAAGTGGGAGACCGGGAGCGATGAAGATCTTGGCGCGAAGCCCAATTGTCCCGCCGATCTTTCCGAAGATCTTGCCAATGAGCTGATCGCCATCGCCCGCACCGCCTGGAGCGTGGTCGGTGGAGAAGGATACGGCCGCTGCGATTTCCGCATCGACCAGTCGGGTCGTCCATGGCTGCTCGAGGTGAACGCCAACCCGGACATTTCGCCGACCGCCGGACTGGCGCGCATGGCTGGCGTCGCGACCATGGGCTATTCGGACTTGATCCGGCGCGTCTGCGATCACGCGCTGGCGAAGCGCGGAGAGAACTACACGGAGCGCTGGGCGAAAACGCTCAGGCTGTCCGGACTGGGTTGAGCGTGATGTTGCTTGAAGGGTTGAAGGAATCTGGCATCGAGTCGTTCGGCGCCGGAGTATCGCCCCGATCCGAGGATGTTCGGATCATCTACAACGCCCCCAACGGGGCCGGAGTGGTGCACGCATGAGCGATTGGCAACAGATCATCAGGGATCAGAGCATTGCGAGCCTCGAGAAGCTGGCGGACAAATTCGGGCACGACGTCATCGACGTCGAGGCGCTGAAGCCGGCTTTCGACAACTTCCAGATGCGAATCACTCCGGCTGCGCTCGAGCAGATCAAGGAAGTGGGCGATCCGATGTGGAATCAATACGTGCCGACAGTCGAGGAGCTCGACGTGGTCGACGGCGTGATCGATTCGCTGGATGAGGACGGCGATTCGCCGGTGCCGAACATCACGCACCGCTATCCGGACCGTGCGCTCTTTCTGGTGAGCCCGATTTGCGCGACCTACTGCCGCTTCTGCACACGTCGTCGCAAGGTCGGCGATCCCGAGAAGATTCCGCTCAATCAGTACGATTCCGCGTTCAAGTATCTCCGCGAGCACACGGAGATCCGCGACGTCATCATGAGCGGTGGTGACCCGATGATGCTGAGCGACCGGAGACTGGAGTACCTCTTCCAGCAGCTGCGCGCGATACCCCACATCGAAATCATCCGCCTCGGCAGCCGGATCACTTCGCACCTTCCTGAGCGGATCACGCCGGAGTTCTGCGAGATGGTGCAGAAGTACCACCCGATCTTCATGAACACGCACTTCAATCACCCGAGCGAGCTGACGCCGGCCGCAGTCGCCGCGCTGGATCGCCTGTCGAGAGCCGGCGTCTCGCTCGGCTGCCAGACAGTGCTGCTCAAAGGAGTCAACGACGACCCGAAGGTGATGATGAAGCTGATGCACGAGCTGCTCAAGGCTCGGGTCCGCCCCTACTACTTATATATGGCGGATCAGGTGGCGGGTGGTGAGCACTTCCGCACGACGGTGCAGAAAGGGCTCGAGATCATGCAGGCGCTGCGCGGCTGGACATCGGGCCTCGCTGTTCCGCAATTTGTCATCGACTCCCCGGGAGGCGGCGGCAAGGTGCCACTCCTGCCCGAGTATCTTGAGTCAATCACGGACGACGAAGTGATTTTCAAGAATTACGAGGGCAAGCGACAGGTGTACAAGCAGCCGCGCCCAGTGCCAGTTGCTCCGGCCGAGCTCGAGCCGGCGGCCGAAGTCGGCGTCGTGCCAATCAGCAGGAAGAAATCCGCAGCGCCGAGGCGAACCAAGCGACGGCGCGCGGCGGGCGAATAGCCCACCCGACAAAAAGGCCGCCTCGCTGCATCGAGGCGGCCTTTTTGTTTTGCCAGCCTGAGCTCTGTGCTCGTCGGTCGGCGAGGAAGTTGGCCGCTACTCAATTTCGAGATCCGTGCCGGTCAGTCGGGCGAGGGTCCTCGAGCGTAGCGGCGGAGGGGATACCTCGCGCCGACCCCGCGCGATGAACTGGAAAGGCGCTCGCTCGAAGCTAAGGCAGAAAACTGCGCGGCGTGCGCTTCTGATCCACGAGGAGCGCGTCGTTCAGCGCCTCCAGCTCGGCCTGAACCTCCGCGCCCTCGATGTCGTCCCTGATGCGCGAGAGATCCGGAGCGAAGATCGCCCGTGCAATCGCCAGCGCGTCGTGTGCACCGGCCACCGCGACCACATCGTCGGCGCGAATCACCTCGCGGCCTAACGGCGTCGGGATCTGCTGCGTACCTCTCCTGATTGCCAGGATCGTCGCACCGGTGGCGCCGCGAAGATTGAGCTCCGCCAGACTTCTGCCCACGGCGATGCTCTGCGGGACCACACGTATCGCAATCGGCTCGCCCAGTCCTGGCAGAACGGCGTTTACATCCTCGAGCAGCGTCGTTTCGTCGGATGTTCCGTCGACCGATGCCATCTGATTCGCCAATGCTGATGCGATGATCTGCGCGCCGGCCCGCGCGTGTCCCTGAAGATTGGAGGCGTTCTTCCAGAGAGCGGCGAGAAGAAGCAGCGTGAGCAAAGCCAGAACGAACGCCCCTTGATGCGGTGGAAGAAATGGCTGCGTGATCGCGACAACCGGAATTCCCACAGCGAGCACCACCGCCAGCTGCACCAGAATGACGAGAGCGCGCCGCGGAGCGTCGGCGGGATCCACCTTTCCCTTCTGCGCGTCCGAGAAAGCGCGGCGGGCGAGGTGATTGCCAAGCGCCCTGGCGCTGGTGATCAGGCCGTAGATTAGCGGCACCGTGATCAGGCCTGCGATCAACACCACAACAAATCGGACGCGCGCGGCCGGCATCCCGGTCATGTTGCCGACTATTTCGCTGAGTCTTTCGATCTCGACGTCGACCCCAATCACCACTGCCGTGATTAGCGCTCCGTCGAGCAGAATGATCCGGATGATGCGTTTCGTCGCCGATCGCTCGATCGGCGCTCGTGGAGCGCTCCGGACGCGCTCGATCCACGACCCATAGAGGGCGGCAACCGTCTGAATCGGTTCGGGCAGCCAGTGGTCGATCGATGCCGCCGCCCGGTTGGAGAGTTTTATCAGTAGCGGTGTCGTGAGCGTAGTAAT
>DASWBC010000312.1:0-5457 GCA_036390815.1 Gemmatimonadaceae bacterium | reverse complement strand
CCGGCACCGTTGCGTTCAACGGTGATCACTCGACGCAGGTGCTGGCTCCCGTCTCGGGCCCGGTGTCGCGGATTCTGGTTCCCCTCGGAGCTCAGGTAGCTCGAGGGGCCGCGCTCGCCACGGTGTCGTCACCCGATTTTGCCGCGGCTGTTTCCGCTTTTCGCAAGGCAGAATCGTCCTATCGACAGCTGTCCCGGGTCGCCGCGCTCGACGAGGAATTGTTCAAGACGGATGCAATCGCGCACCGCGACGTCGAACAGGCGCAGACCGATGCTGCGGCGGCCGCCGCTGACCGCGATGCTTCGCTTCAGCAGCTGCGTGCGCTCGGGGTCGATGCCGCGACCATCGCGGCAATTCAGGCTGGGAAATCGGTAGGGCCGGTCGAAGCGGTCATTCGCGCGCCGATAAGCGGCACGGTCGTCGAGAAACTGATCAATCCGGGACAACTGCTGCAGGCGGGAACGACTCCGACCTTCACGGTCGCAGATGTGTCGTCGATGTGGGTGATGGCGAACGTGTTCGAGTCGGATCTGGCGGCGGTGCGTAAAGGCGCGAACGCCACGATATCAACCGACGCCGGAAAATATCCGATCCCCGGAGTCGTCGACAACGTTGCTGATCTCGTCGATCCGAACACCAAGGCAACGGCGGTGCGGATCGTGGCGCCGAATCCGAGGGGCATTCTCAAACGGGACATGTTTGTGCGAGTGGCGATTCAGGCGGATGCGCAACAGTCCGGCTTCCTGGTGCCGACCTCCGCGGTGCTCAGGAACGAAGAGAATCTTCCGTTCGTGTTCGTGGCACTCCCGGCGGGCGGATTCAACAGGCGACAGATCACCCTCGGCCCGCGGGTCGGAGATGGCTACCAGGTCCTGACGGGTCTCACCACTGGCGATAGAGTGGTAACGGAAGGCGCGCTGTTCCTGCAGTTCGCGGAGAGTCAGTGAGCACGCCAGTGGATCCGGAGGGGCGGCCGCCGGTCGCAGCAAAATCGAATAGCGTCCATCGAATCGTCACAGCGGCGCTGGCGCAACCGATCCTCGTCGCGATTCTCACGATTGCCCTCGTCATCGTCGGCTTGTGGTCACTGTTCAGGCTGCCGGTCGACGCCTACCCGGACATTTCTCCGCCGCGTGTCGAGATCGTCACGCAGTGGCCGGGCCACGCAGCGGAGGAGGTTGAGCGGCTCATCACGGTGCCGGTCGAGACTGAAATGAACGGACTCCCGGGCCTCAAGGTGATGAGGTCGGTTTCGCTGTACGGGCTGTCGAGCGTTCGACTGACCTTTGAGGACGCAACCGACAACTACTTCGCTCGCCAACAGGTATTCGAAAGGCTTCCCGATCTGTCGCTCCCGCCGGATGTAACTCCGGGGGTGTCGCCGCTCTTCTCGCCATCGGGATTGGTTTATCGCTATGTCGTTGAGAGCCCGGACCGATCGCCGATGGAGCAGAAGATCATCCAGGACTGGGTTCTCGAGAAGCAATACAAGTCGGTCCCGGGAGTCGCGGACATGTCTTCGCTCGGCGGCCTCACCATGCAGTATCAGGTCGTGCTCGATCCGACGCGGCTGGCTGGGGCGGGACTCTCCGTTCCGGCAGTCGCGGCGGCGTTGGGAGCGAACAATGGAAACGCCGGCGGAGGATTCTACTCCGAGGGTGGGCAATTCTACTATGTCCGCGGACTGGGCCGCCTTGAAACTCCCGACGACATCGGCAAGGTCGTGCTCGCAGTCCACAACGGAACTCCGGTGCTGGTCAAGGATGTCGGAGAAGTGGTAATCGGGAGCGCGCCACGGCTCGGGCAATTCGGATTCAACGAAACCAACGACGCCGTAGAAGGCGTCATTCTGATCCGCACAGGGGAACAAGCGCAAACCGTCCTCAAGGCTGTGCAGGCGAAAACCGCCGAGCTGAACCGCTCGATCCTGCCAAAGGACGTCAAGGTCAAGCCCTTTTACGATCGGAGCGATCTGATCAGCCTCACGACACGAACCGTGGAGGCCAATCTCCTGCGCGGCATCCTGCTCGTGATCGTGGTGCTGATCTTTTTTCTGTACGACGTCCGATCGGGACTGATCATCGCCGTGACGATTCCTCTTTCGCTCTTCTTCGCGTTCATTTGCCTCGATCTTCGTCACATCCCCGCCAACCTTCTCTCGATCGGCGCCATCGATTTTGGACTACTCGTGGATGGCGCGGTCGTGATGGTGGAGAACATCCACCGCCGGCTTGCTCACAGGGCGTCCGGCGAATCCATTCTCCACGTCATCGCCAGTGCTGCGGGCGAGGTTGACCGTCCGATTGTCTACGCACGGGCCGTGATCATCGCGGGTTTCCTGCCCATCTATGTGCTGTCGGGCCCGTCAGGGCGGTTGTTCCGGCCGATGGCAGACACCACGATCTTTGCTCTGATCGGCGCACTCCTGATCACGCTCACTGTGATGCCGGTGCTGTCGGCGTGGGTGCTTCGAGGCAACGTGAAGGAGAAGCGCAATCACGCTTTCGAATGGATTCTCGCTCGGTATGAGCGGTCGCTCGATTGGGCATTGTCACACCGCAAACAGACTGTCTTCGGCTCGATCGGCGTGTTCGCCGTGTCGATGTTGATCGCGGCGGGAATCGGCGCCGAGTTCATGCCACATCTGGACGAAGGCGCGTTGTGGGTGCGCGCGACGATGCCATACACGATTTCCTTCGAGGAGTCGTCGCGCATTGTTCCGCAGATCCGCGCGATTCTTCGCTCCTTTCCCGTAGTCACCGATGTAGCATCGGAGCACGGCCGGCCGGATGACGCCACCGATCCCACTGGTTTCTTCAACGCCGAGTTCTACGTCGGCCTCAAGCCGTACAGCGAGTGGCACGGCGTGTTCCGCTCCAAAGCCGATCTCATTGAGGCGATAAACCGGAAGCTCACCGCATTTCCGGGCGTGACGTTCAACTACACGCAGCCCGCCGAGGATGCGGTAGACGAGGCCGAAACGGGCCTCAAAAGCGCACTCGACGTCAAGATATTCGGGCCTGACCTGAACGTTCTCGAACAGAAGGGAAGCGAGATCAAGCGCGTTCTTTCGGGCGTCGAGGGGATCCGGGAGATCACACTGGTTCAGGAACTGGGACAGCCCGCCCTCACCGTCGCTGTCGATCGGAACAAAATCGCGCACTACGGATTGAACGTTGCGGACGTTAACGGGCTCGTCGAAGCCGCGGTCGGAGGAACTGCGGCGACGCAGGTGGTGCAGGGCGAACGACTGTTCGACCTCGTCGTGCGACTCGCGGCCCAGTTTCGTGAGACGCCGGAGCAGATCGGGAATATTCTGATCTCGACACCTGCTGGCGGCCAGGTTCCGCTCCGTGAGGTTGCCGACATTCAGATTTCGAATGGCGCCTCGTTCATCTATCGACAGGACAATTCCCGCTACATCGGAGTTCAATATTCGGTCGAAGGGCGCGATCTCGCGAGCGCCGTGCAGGACGCGCAGAAGAAAGTAGCGGCCAAAGTCGTGCTGCCGGGCGGGTACCGCATCATCTGGGGCGGGGAGTACCAAGAATACACCGCGTCCAGGAAGCAGCTCGTCGTTGTTCTTCCGCTGACGCTCGTACTGATTTTCGTCCTTCTCTTCGGGCTGTACGGAAACTTCGTGTTCCCGTTTATCACCGTGGCGGGCGTGATCGTCTCGGCTCCGATCGGCGGATTGCTCGCGCTTGCGATCACCCGCACACCGTTCTCGGTTTCGTCGGGCATCGGCTTTCTCGCGCTATTCGGAGTGTCTGTGCAGACCGCAGTGGTCTACATCTCTTACGCCAACGAGCTGCGTCTGGCGGGAGCGGGGATCATTGACGCCACTCGACGGGCGGCACTGCTGAGACTCAGGCCGATCATGATGACGGCTCTCGTCGCGGCTCTGGGCCTGCTGCCGGCTGCGCTGTCGAGCGGCGTCGGCTCGGACTCACAACGTCCGTTTGCGCTGGTGATAGTGGGCGGCCTGTTCTCCCGTCTTCTCATCAGTGTCCTCCTCATGCCCGTCCTGTACGCGATGGTCGCCCGGAAGGACGATCACCTGGAGGTCTAGAGCTCCCCTCGATGACTGTCGCGTCCTCCACGCGCACGGGTAAACCCGTATCGAGATTTCTGTTCTCCGCTTGCGCATGCGGCGGGCCGGCGAGCGATGGCCCGAGTAGCACGAGCAACCAGGGCCATCGCGTCGTCATCATTGAGCGATGCTGAGCCTGAACTGGATGGAGCGTGGTCTTCCCACGGATGGCCCGCTGAAGAACGCGCCCTTGAGCAGATATTTCTTGTCGAAGATGTTGTCGACGTAGATGTCGGGCCGCAGAAGAGCGCGGCCTAACGAGAATGAATAGCCCGCGCTCGCATTGAGGATGAAGCTCGGCTTCACCTTGATCCCGCGATTGAAGTCGAAGATCCCGGTTCCATATGAACACCCGCAGTCGGCCGGATCCACGCCATTCGTGAGACCCGACCCGTATGTTCCGGTCAGGCTTGCGTATGCCTGCCGATATGAATACGTGCCGGATCCCACAATGCTCAGTCTCTGGTCGTGATCGAGATCAAAGAAGCCCTGTGGCTCGTCGGTCGGGAAAAAACCGCCAGTGATAGGTCCGCTGCCGTAGGCGTGATTGAGCGCGGCGTTGAGGTATCCGGAAAACGGCCCAGGCGGTCGAACCTCCTGCACCATTTCTATCCCCGTGATCCGCACTCTCGCGATGTTGACCGATGTCACGATGGCCGAGCCGGGGACGGTATTGTCGTCGATGCCGGGCGAGCTTTGCTTGTAGTAGCCGGCGAATTTCGAAACCAGCCCGAATGGGAAACGGTGAACGATTCCCACCTCGTAGAAGTTGTCTCGCTCTGGTAACGTGGGTTGAGCCACGGTGCCGCCCTGCGCCACGCTTGTGATCGCCCGGAGATCTTCGACATTGGTAGGGAGGAAGAGGCGGCCGTAGTAGAGATAGATGGTATTGGCCGGACTCGGAAAGAAGTTGAGCCGGATGCGCGGGCTCCATTGCGTCTGCGTTCCCGCGAAAGGCGCGTTGTGAGCATCGAATCTCACGCCGGTGCGGATCTCGAACTGCTCGATCGGTGAGTACGCAACCTGGGCGTAGCCGCCGGCGTCGTAGCCCTTGAGCGCCGAGCTCGAGGCGGGTCCGTTCTGTCCGGTGCTCGATGTGGTCTCGAAATCTTCCTGGCCACGTGTGAACAGCGTCAGCGTTCCGAACTTGAATTCCAGCTCGTGCCCGGGATGGAAAGAGTAGTCGGCCTTCACTCCGAGCGTGCTGAAGTTCCGGTTTTCCCGGATGTTGTAGGACGTCGTGTCGGGGAAGAAGACGAACTGCGGAGAATCCTGCAGGCCGGGTGTGTACCGCAGGCTTCCAGCCCTATAGAAGAGTCCGAAGAACAACTCCGGTGATTCACCCCCGCTCGAGGCGGCCACGT
>DASWBC010000311.1:0-2727 GCA_036390815.1 Gemmatimonadaceae bacterium | reverse complement strand
TGATGATGCCCGAGAGCGGCTGGTTGACCTCGTGCGCAATCGACGCTGTAAGCACGCCCAGGCTCGTGACTCTGGCGACCTTCGCAAGTTCCGATCTTGCCTTCGCAAGAGCTTCTTCCGACGTCCGGCGTTCCGTCAGATCCTGAACCGCAGCGATGTATTCCAGGCGACCGTCCTGGTCCCGGGTCGCATGAGCAACCACATGCAGGTACTTGATCGAGTGATCGGGCATCACCAAGCGGTACTGACCTTCAAAGTTGTCCCTTCCCGCCCGGCCGTTCTGGACCATCTCCTCGAGCAAGGCGACGTCTTCCGGATGGACACGGGTACGGACCAGTTCGAGCGTGACGGGCACCCCGATCTCAAGGCCATAGATGCGATAGAGCTGGTCTGACCACGCGATTTCGTCGGACGCCACCTTCCAAGAAAAGCTGCCGGTCAAGCTGAGGCGTTGACCCCTTGCGAGAAATGCCTCGCTGCGACGCAACTCCTCCTCCGAACGCAGATCCTTGGCCGCTTCAGCCTGTTTGCGTGCCGTAATGTCATGGAACGTGACCAGAACCCTGCGCTCGGAATGGCCTGGGAAAGACAATGGATGGGCGTCGAGGGTTAGCGCCCGTCGACCCTTTGCCGTGGCGACGTCGTCCACCTCAACGGGGCGGAACGCGCGACTCCCGGCAAGCATCTCTTCGAGCTGCTCACGCAGCGCGGCAGCTTCAAAGGCGCCGTTCCCGAGTTCGTAGAGTGGGGCGGCTTGCGCTTCATCGCGAGAGAGCTCGAACATCGTGTAGAAGGCCCGA
Organism: Gemmatimonadaceae bacterium; assembly: GCA_036390815.1. Lineage (GTDB taxonomy): Bacteria > Gemmatimonadota > Gemmatimonadetes > Gemmatimonadales > Gemmatimonadaceae > UBA4720. The sequence goes on along the minus strand of DASWBC010000311.1, from coordinate 1,927 downwards.
TTGCCCGACTCGATTCGCTGATCAGCGCCCAGCACGACCAGAGGATCGCGGACCGTGTTGAAGATCGTCTTCGTGCACTCGCGTTCGTAGATGGCGCTGCTGATGCTCGCGCGGAAGGCGGTCACATCAGTGAAGGTCAACACACTGCCGGTGACCTGCCGGCCGCTGCTCGTGGAGGGGGAAATCCGAACAACGAACCAGTTGTCCCCGTCGCGAAGATCAACCCGCGATGCCGCTCCACCAGCGACAACCTCGTCGCATTGCTGTTCCAAGCGTGGACAGCCGGCGAACACCGAAATATCGCGGGACGCCCGACCGATGTCCGACGGCGAAAGGCCAAGTACATCCGCCGCCGCTCTGTTGAAGCAGGCGACGCTGAAGTCTCGTCGCAGGACAACGATGGGAACTTCAACGGCATCAAGGATGTCAATGAGATCAGTCGCGGCCGTGTTTACGTCCGCGTGGTCACCAGTGACCCCGTGGTAACCGGTCCAGCGGCCACCGGGCGTAACGCGCGGCGCCGTCATCAGGCGGCGTTTGCAGCCGTGTAAAGGTTGCGGCTCCGCAGCAGCACCGGATCGGCAACGGTCGGGTGAAACTGACGCAATGCCAGCAGCAACGCCTGGCCGCGCGGCATGTTGAATGGCTCCCGATAATCGGATAGCAGCCGATCTTCAAGGACACGGGCCTGGTCCACGCCGACCGTCTCCCGGAGCGCATCCGCCACAGCGCGCTCGAGGCGAGCGTAATCGTCCACTGGGATAAGGTGAGAGTGATTCGTACCGAGCCTTGGCAGCATGTGCGTATGGACTTCGCCATCGAAGTTGTCCATCAAGAACGAACAGAAGAGCGCGACGTTCTGCTCCTCGCCTAGCTGATCGAACAGGTCTTCGAGGTTCATGCTGGCGGCCACGTCCCCACGCTCCCACAGGACGTTGACCATCTCTCCCCACCAACGCACCGTCTTGTAGCGCCCTCCAGCACGTGCCTTTCTAATGACCTCCGCAGCAAGGCCGAGGAATACAGGCGAATCCGGCATTCCGTCCCGCATGAAGCGGGGTAGCGTGTCGTCGGCGTCAACCACCGTTAGTTGTCCGCGTTCTCGCGCCGCGTCGACATCCACACCCTCGGCCTCGAGGCGTGGGCGAAAGGCGTTCCAATGGCGGAGCGTTGGCACAAGGATGATGCCCTCGCCGTTCGCGAGAGCAGCACCGGCGAACCGGCAGACGGCGCGGTTGAGAAAATCCTGGTCCTGATACAGCTGCACGATGTGCTCGCGCGGGGCGGCTTCCGTCACCACTCGATCCCACGGCTCAGGTGTCCTCGCTGCATCCAGCTGACGGTCAGGCTCATAATCCATCCGATTGCCTCCAGTCCGAGCGGAATCTCCGAACAGCTGGACCGCAAGCTCACCGCCCTCGCTAATTTCCGGTGCAACCGGGCCTGCCGAGGACAATGAGCTTGTCCACGTCACCGACGCCTGACGGTGACGTCGCCGTTGCGCCGAGGATACGCTACCCCAGCCTGAAGGTCCATTGCATTGCGGGGTTGGTCGGAGGCCGGTCGGCGAGGGTCTGAGCCATCCTCGGTGCTGAGGCGCACCACAGTCTGCAGATCATCGCGCGATTCGTGGCAAACTTTGCAGGACCACTAGACCAGCACGCCCTCCCTCGCGAGCAACGATTGCTTTCGCTTTGATGGAGCCGAGGTCACCGAGATCGCTTCGGCGACGCACCGATCACGCGGGGCGCCGTCATCAGCGCGATAGCTTTGCCACGAACGCACTCGTCCCGTGTCGGCCGCCCTGACGATCGCCTTCGCGTGCTTGCGTCGGCCCCGAGTCTGCGTTGGCGAAGACCTTGACGACCGCTGCGGCGGCACGGCTCTGCTTAGGTGTAAGTCCCATCAAGGTTGGTTCCGCTCGTTG
>DASWBC010000310.1:0-7447 GCA_036390815.1 Gemmatimonadaceae bacterium | reverse complement strand
TGGTCATGATCATCAGGAATCGGTGCATTACATCGAGCACACGAGAAAGGGCACCGTGATCTCGACGGCCGGCACCGTCTCCAACAGATCGCGCGGAGGGCGGCCCTCTTCGGTCAACGTCATTGACATCGGGCTGCAGACGATCGATGTCACGACGCACGTGTGGTCCAGGGAGCATCGCACTTTCGTGAAAGGTCCGCACAAACGCTTCAATCGGTCGGAGAATGTGGCGGCTGTTTAATCGCGACCAGCTCGCGCTCGACCTGGATGACGCGCCCCCGAAGAACGCGGAAGAGTTGGGGGACCGGCTCCGGCGCATCGGGCTTGGCACCAAGTACCGTGTTAGGCTGACGACGAACCGGACCGTCGTCGTCAGCTATAGCGGCGGCGAGCTACGGATTCACCACAGCTTTCTCGGCGCCAGTGAGGAAGTGTGGAGGGCGATCATTACCTTCGTGCACGGGCGGACACGCGTCGTGCGAAACGAGGCGCGGAAAACCATCCTCGAATTCCCCGTCGCGCGATCGAGTGACCCGCCGCGGCGGAGGCGGTCACCGGAGCGGACGAACCCCGCGGACCTGCCGCTCATTCGCGAGCTGTCGCGCTGGCACGCAGCGTACAACGACGAACGATTCGCCGGCGCGCTGCGGACGATTCCCATCCGCATCTCGCGCCGGATGAAGAGCAGGCTGGGCCACTACAGCCCGGCCGCTCACGGATGCGAGCCGGAGATCGTGATCAGCAGGCGGCACATCCGTCGCGACGGGTGGGAGGAGGCGCTGCACACGCTGCTGCACGAGATGGTGCACCAGTGGCAGGACGAGCAGGGATTGGTCGTCGATCATGGATCGAGCTTCCGGGCCAAGGCGCGCGCGGTGGGGATAACTCCTCTCGCGTGCCGCGCAGTCGCCTGACAGGCAACCTCGAAGTGGGTTTTCCGCTCTTATGTGAGCTAACTTTCTCCCATGACCGATTTCTACAATCTCGATTCCGTGCTCTCCGAAGAGGAGCGCGCCGTTCGCGACACGATTCGCGCGTTCGTCGATGAGAAAGTTCTGCCCATCATCGGCGACTGCTACATAGAAGGAAGATTCCCGAAGGAGCTGGTGCCGGAGATGGCAAAGCTCGGGATGTTCGGCGCCAATCTGCCCGAGGAGTACGGGTGCGCCGGCCTCAACAACGTCGCGTATGGGCTCATCATGCACGAGCTGGAGCGCGGCGACTCGGGTGTGCGCTCCTTCGCTTCCGTGCAGGGCGCGCTGGTGATGTATCCGGTTTACGCCTTCGGTACCGAAGAACAGAAGCGTCACTATCTCCCGAAAATGGCTAGCGGCGAGATAATTGGATGCTTCGGGCTGACCGAGCCCGATTATGGGTCGAACCCGTCGGGGATGATCACCCGTGCCCGCGAGCAGAAGGACGGAAGCTGGGTCATCAACGGCGCCAAGATGTGGATCACGAATGGATCCACCGCGCAGGTCGCGATCATCTGGGCCAAAACGGGAGACGACAAGAGCGACAAATCGATCCGCGGGTTCATCGTTCCGACCGACGCGCCCGGATTCACGGCAAAGGACCAGAAGGGAAAGCTCTCGCTGCGCGCGTCTGACACGAGCGAGCTGGTGCTCCAGGATGTGAAGGTGCCGGCGACGGCGCTGCTGCCCAAGACAGGCGGCATCAAGAGTCCGCTGATGTGCCTCACGCAAGCGCGTTATGGCATCTCGTGGGGGGCGATGGGAGCGGCGCAGGCATGCTACGAGGAAGCGCTCGCTTACGCCGGCAACAGAGTGATGTTCGGTAAGGCGATCGGGGGCTTCCAGCTGCAACAGCAGCGGCTGGCCGAGATGCTGACGGAGCTCGTAAAGGGCGAGCTCCTCTGTCTTCACCTTGGGCGGCTCAAGGACGCCGGGACATTCACCCCGCAGCAGGTGTCACTGGCCAAGCGCAACAACGTGAGCGCGGCCACCGACATTGCTCGTGAAGCGCGCCGACTGCTGGGCGCAAATGGAATACTTGCCGAGTATTCTTCGATGCGGCACATGGCCAACCTCGAGAGCGTGTATACCTATGAGGGTACCCACGACATTCATACTCTGATACTGGGGCAAGCGGTGACCGGGTTGAGCGCATTCGAGTGAGAGAAAGCTCGTCTGACGCACATCTGACGGTGGGATTGTAGTATTCGCCGACAGCTGTCGAGCGGAGCGAAAGGGTCCGGGCGCGAGAGGCGCTCGGACCCTTCTCTGCTTTAGTTGGTTACGGACCTAGCATCTCGCGGCGTGTCTTGCCACATCCCTTAACCCCTGAGGAGCCGTAGCCTGACCCGATCCAGAGTTGCGATCCTGATAGTCTCGATCGCCGTCGTCGCGGCGGCCACCGCGGCGTGGCTCTTTCCGCGCGCTCTTCCGATCGTCGCCCTCCAGCAATCCCTCACTCGTGATGTCGTGCTCGCTCGCGCCGATTCCTTTTTTCGCGCCCACTCGCTCGCGCCCGCCGGTGCGCGCACCGCGGTTCGCTTCGAGGGGAACGACTCGCTCCGCACGTTTGTCGAGTTGGCCGGCGGCGGCCACGATTCTCTGAACGCTTTGGTTCGCGGCAAGGATGTCGCGCCCTTTACCTGGTCGGTCCGCGCATTCGTCCCGGGCGACCCTCGGGAAGCGCGCGTCCAATTCGCGCCCGACGGGCGCATCATCGGGTTCGAGCGAAAGCTCTCCGAAGCGGATCGCCGGCCCGCGGTGAGTGCTGACTCCGGCCAACGTCTGGCGGAGATCGCGCTGAATACCTGGATCAACGATCGCGCGGATCGCTGGAAGCTCGTCACCGTGTCGTACGAAACGAAGAAGACCAGCGGCCGGATCGACCGCACGTACACGTTCGAGCGCGTCGACCGACGTATTGGCGGCGCACCGATCCGCACCGAGGTCGGAATCGCCGGCGACACCCCGGCTCGCGTCCGGCCCTTTGTCGAGATTCCCGAGTCGTTTCGTCGGCGGTATGCGGAGATGCGGTCGTGGAACGAGCTGCTCGCGCTGCTGGCAACTCTTGGGTTTCTCGGCATCGCGATCGTCGGCATCGTCGTCCTCGCTCGATTTGCGCGCGAGACCAGCGTCCGCTGGCGCGAGCCGATGACGGTGGGCGCGGTGATCGGCGCGCTCGCGCTCGCCGCTGGCATCAACGAGATGCCGGGAAGCTGGTTCTCGTACGATACCGCAACGTTGCCTGCCACTTTCCAGGCGACGCAGGTGTTCCTGGCCGTGTTGCTTGGGCTGTCGACCGCGCTGCTCGTCGGCTTCACGCTCGCCGCCGCGGAGGCATCCAACCGGCACGCGTTCCCCCGGCATCTCGATTGGTGGAAGTTGTGGCGGTACCGTGGCACGAGGGAGGTCGCTTCCCGCGTTGGAGGCGGTTACGCCGTTGCCGCGATCGGCTTCGCCTACGTCGCGATTTTCTATCTGGTGACTCGAACGCTCTTCGGCTGGTGGGTGCCGAGCGAGCTCCTCGAAGATCCGAACCAGATCGCGTCGCCGATGCCATGGATCTCCGGGATTGCGATGTCCGTAAATGCCGGCGTGTGGGAGGAGTCGCTTTTCCGCGCCTTGCCGCTCTCCCTGCTCTCGCTCTGGATCGGGCGACGTCCTGGGCGCCGGTGGTGGTTGGCGGCGGGAGTCGTCGCGACCGCGCTCATCTTCGGTTTCGCCCACGCGAACTACGAATCGTGGCCTCCGTATTCGCGCGGCGTGGAGCTCTTTCTCGACGCCTGCTTCTGGGCAGTGCTGTTCATCAACTTCGGGCTTATCGTCACGGTGATCGCGCATTTCGTCTACGATCTCGTGCTGTTCGGGATATTCGCCGCGACGGGAAACTCCATCGAATACCGTGTCTCGGCCGCGATCATCCTGCTCGCGCTGCTGGCCCCGGCCCTGGTCGTGTTGTGGCGATGGGCGCGGCAGCGTGGCTTCACAACGGCCCCGGAAGATGCCCGGTTCGAGGCGTGGACGCGCGGCGCTCCGGAGGAACCGGAAGCTCCGATTATTGCGAGGCAGCCGGGTGTATTCACGAGACGCGGCCGCCGGCTCGCGGTGGCGGCCGCCGCTGCCGGCGTCATCGTCGCAGTGGCTCGGCCGCCCAAGCCCACACTCGGGCCGCAGTTCACGGCGGACCGACAGCGCGTCCTCGTCGTCGCCGACTCGACTATGCGCTCGCACGGTGGAAATCCGGCCGGCTGGACGCGCCTCACCGGGACAGGGACGGATACGCTCGACGCGTGGCCGCGGTTTCTGCGCCAACACAAGCTCATCCCCGAGGCGCAGCGATTCGCCTCCACGTATGAGCCGCCCACGTGGTGGACGGTCCGCTACGTTCACACGAATGGCAGCGCGGCGCAGCGCGCCGAGGAATGGCGCGTCCGGCTGTGGCCGGACGGCAGGATGCTCGACGCACGCCATCTCGTTCCTGATTCCGCGCCCCGCGCCTCGGCCGATTCCGCGGCCCTTCGCCGCATCGCGCTCGCATCTCTCGCGCGTGAAGGGATAGACACTTCCAAGCTCAAGGAATCGGAGGTGAAGGAGACAGCACGCCCCGCGAGACGCGACGCCACGATCACCTACACGGACACGGCTGTGAAGCTGCCGGACGGTGCGGCCGCGCATGCCTGGGTGCAGATCGCCGGGGACGAGCCGCTCGTGGCGCGTCGTGGCGTGGAGCTGCCGGAAGCGTTTCTCCGCGCCGACCGCGCGCGACAGACAAATCGGATGTTGAGCGGGGGCGTCACGATCTTGCTGCTCCTGGGACTGGTGGTGACAGGCGCGATCGTCGTCAAGCGTCGGCGCCCGATCCTGCTGACCGACGGGACGTTCGATCGCAGGGACACTTTCATTTTCCTGGGCGTGCTCTTCCTGCTCACGACGCTGAGCGGCGTCAACTCCCTGCCGTCCCGGCTCTTCTCGTACGACACGACGCAGACCTGGGGCAACTTCGTCGGAACTACTGCGCTCGGGTTCATCCTGTCGATTCCGTTGATACTGTTCGTGTTGGGCCTCTGGCTCGCGCTCAGCGCCATGAGACGGCGCGTGGGAATTCCGATGCTGCCGGGGGAGCCGTCCAGGTCCACCAGCAATGACATGCTGATCACTGGGCTCGGACTCGGCGGCATCACTTACGCGATGACACACCTGGATGCGCTCATCCCGCGAACGGGAATGCCGCGGCCACCAACGACGATGCTCAATGAGCTGTTGCCGTTGTTTGCGGGCGTCGCGGATGTACCCGCGAATGCCCTGATGATGGTTGCGCTGGCCGGCATCCCGTTGCTCGTCGTCGCGGGACTGACGCCGCGTTGGAGCCTGCGAGCGCTCCTTGTCCTCGCCGTCGTGGTGATGGTGGGTGTGTTGGCGTGGACGTCTGGACCAGTCAGCGACGTCGACGTCGATCCTGGCGGCGTGGGGATGGGCATTATAGGCCTCGCCGTAGTGTCGACCGCGCTCGTTGTCTGGGGCTCGTCGTCCGCCTGGTCCTGGATCGTCGCGGCGCTGGCCTTCCAGGGGTTGGCCGGTCTCCGCATTGCTGCCTATGGGCCGGCGTCGCAGACGCGCGGCGCGGGCGCGCTCGCGGTCCTCGTCGCCTCAGCGCTCGTCGCGCTGATCGCCCGTCAGACGACGCGAAAGCGGGGAGCGACCGAACCCAGTCTGACGCAAGTCTGACCGCCCGGGTGTATACTCTTATTCGACTGCAGTCGAAGCGGAGCGAAGGGGTTCGGACGCGAGAGCGTCCGAACCCTACTTGTATAGCCCGCAGCCCGTTCCACCAGAGGTCCTGAGGACGCGCACAATTAGAGGACGCGCACAGTGGCTGGTAGTATCTTTATGTGAAATCATTCACATGGAGATTCCGCGGTGAAGATTGCCGTGTGCGTCAAGCGGGTTCCCGACATGGACGTCCGCTTCCGGATCGGTGCGGACAACATTTCGGTGGCTCAGGGTGGCCTCAAGTTCGATATCAACGATTTCGACGCGTGGGCGGTGGAGGCCGCGCTGCAATTGAAGGATAAGAATGCCGGGAGCGAAGTTACGGTGATCTCCCTGGGGCCGGATGTCGTACAGGAGACCATCCGGAAGGCGCTGAGTATGGGTGCCGACCGCGGAATCCATATCAAGGCCGACCAGGTTCCCTTCGACGGACTCGTGATCGCGAAGGCGCTGTCGGCGGAGCTCAAAACCGGCGGCTACGATCTGATTCTCTTCGGGAAAATGTCTCCCGATTCGTCCAACGGAGTCGTCGGCCCAATGGCGGGGGAGCTGCTCGGACTCCCATGCGTCACCGCAATTTCCTCGCTCGAGATCGCGAATGGCAAAGGCACGGCGAAGCGGGAGCTGGAAGGCGCGCAGGAAATCGTCGAATTTCCGCTCCCCGCGGTCCTCACAGTCGACGAAGGTCTCAATGCCGCGCGCCTGCCGTCGCTCAAGGGAATCATGGCGGCCAAGAAAAAACCCCTGGAAGTGAAGCCGGCACAGTTGACCGAGCCGCAGGTTACGGTGCGAAGGCTCGAGCTCCCCGCCGAGCGAAAGGCGGGTAGGATTGTCGGCGAGGGCGCGCCGGCGGTGCCGGAGCTCGTCAGGCTCCTGCAGACCGAGGCGAAGGTTCTCTGATGGCGAACGTCTTCGCTTTTGTCGAGACGCGCGGCACCGACGTGCGAAAAGTCGGACTCGAGGCGGTCACCGCGGCGCGGATGCTCGCGGACAAATCGGGCGGCGGAGAAGTGCACGCGCTCCTTCTCGGCCCTCCGGGAATCGCCGCGAAGGCTCCGCAGATCGGGCAGTACGGCGCCGATGTGGTCATTGTCGTCGAGCACGCGGGTCTCGCCAACTACAGTCCCGAGGTCGCGACTGCGACCGCCGCGGATCGCCTGAAGCCCGGCGGCTACCGAGCAGCTGTGTTCAGCACCACCGCGCAGGGTCGTGATCTCGCGCCTCGCGTAGCGGCGCGTCTCGGCGTCAGCATCGTCACCGACGTTCTTTCGTTCGAGATCGAAGGCGACTCGATCGTCGTCCGTCATCCGATGAACATCGGGAAGGTGATCGCGACGATCGCGATCGCCACCAAGTCCGCGGTGATCGCGATGCGTCCAAACGTCATTGCGCCGGCTCAGAATGCAAAAGCGGGACGCGTGGAGAACGCGCAGCCGGCGATCGATCCCGCGTCCGCGCGCGTGAGAGTGATCGAGACGCGCCAGGGTGGCGGCGGCAAGCTCGATCTCGCCGAGGCTCCGGTCGTCATCGCCGGTGGACGTGGTCTCAAGGCGGCGGAGAATTTCAAGCTGGTCGAAGACCTCGCCGCGGCCTTTGGAAACGCGGCCGTTGGTGCCACGCGCGCCGTCACCGACGACGGTTGGCGGCCGCACAGCGATCAGATCGGGCAGACTGGACGATTGGTGAGTCCGCAGCTCTACATC
>DASWBC010000309.1:0-3028 GCA_036390815.1 Gemmatimonadaceae bacterium | reverse complement strand
TGAATCTCTTCGTCGACGGCGAACTGTTTCACGGGCGAGGCAACTAGCTCGCGCGATCTGCCCTGTGGCTTGTCGGGCCGGGTGACGACGCCGACGACCTCGAATCCCTCTCCGACGAGCGCGCGCAGGGCAGGCGCGGCGAATTCCGGCGTTCCCCAGAATATGACGCGCACTACATCTCCGTCTCGTGCTCGTGATGATGCTCGCCCTTTACTTCGGTGCGCACCCTCCTGATGAAGCCCGGATATTCGCCCTTCCCCTTTTCCCATTTCGACATCGCGGCCTTTCGCTTGAGGGGGCTCAGGTAGTCGATGAACAGCTTCCCATCGAGGTGATCGATCTCATGCTGCATGCATCGTCCGAGCAGCTCGGAGCCGGTCGCCTCGTACTCCTTGCCGTTCTCGTCAGTCGCCCGGATCGTCACCGTCGCCGGGCGCTCGACATCTCCGTAGATGTCGGGAATGGAGAGACACCCTTCTTCGGCCTTTTCCTTCTCGCCTTCGGTGGAGAGAACCCCGGGGTTGATGAGCGTGTACTTGCTCCCCTCGACATCGACGACGGCCACCCTCTCCGTGCGCCCCACCTGCGGCGCGGCGAGTCCGATTCCCTCGGCCGCGTACATTGTCTCGAACATGTCGGCGATGAGCTTGCGCAGCTCGTCGGTTACTTGCGTAACGGGCTTTGTCGGCTTGCGAAGAACCGGGTCGCCCAGAACCCGGATGTCGAGGATGCTCACCCAGCGCTCACGTTGGTGGCTGACGCCGGCCTGTTGATCTTCGCGATGCGTCCGCGCTCGATGATCACGCGCGTGTCGCCCGACTTGATGGTGACGCGATCATCCATTCCGCCGGACTTGTCATCGCCGCCCTTCTCCTTGATGAACAGCACTTCGCCGACGAGCCCTCCATTCGTCACGATCTCATCGCCCTTCTTGAGATTGCGAACTAGCTCGTCGTGCTGTTTGCGTTGGCTGGCTTGCGGCCGGATGAGGATGAAGTAGAAGATCGCGAAGATCGCTCCATACATGAAAATGGAGCCGAGTATTGGATTGCTTGGCATTGTATGAAAAAACCGGGAATGGTGGCGAAAGTTTCAGACGGCTAGCGGTGACGTCGTGCGGTAGCGGGCGAGCCAGTCGCGCGACCACGGCTCGAAGTCGCCGTGTTGTATGGCCTCCCGCGCCGCACGCGTGAGCGACAGCAGGAAATGTACATTGTGCAGGGAGAGGAGGCGGAGGCCGAGTATCTCGTCCGACACGAAAAGGTGGCGGATGTAGGCCCGGCTGAATCTGGTACAGGCGGCGCACTCGCAATCCGGGTCGAGCGGCTTCGGATCGGTGCGGAATTCGGCCCGCTTGATGTTGAGACGCCCGTCTCTCGTGAACACCGCGCCATTCCTCCCCATTCTGGTCGGGGCCACGCAGTCGAACAGATCCACCCCTCGCCGAATTGCTTCGATCAGGTCCTCCGGGAATCCCACCCCCATGAGATAGCGCGGATGCGTTTTCGGTAGCGCGTCGTCCACGACCTCGATCATTTCGTACATCGCGTCCTTGTCTTCGCCTACCGAAAGTCCTCCAATGCCGAAGCCTGTCCAGTCGTGCATCGATCGTATCGAGCTGGCGGCCTCCCGCCGCAGCTGCGCGTGGATTCCGCCCTGTACTATAGGAAAGAGCGCCTGCTGATCCTGCTGATCCTGTGGTTTCTGCTTATTCCGCGGATTTTCGCGCGGAGCTTCGTCGCGCGGCGGATCTTCCAGCGGCTGAGACGTCTCCAGACTCTGATGCTCGGCCAGGCAGCGCGCGAGCCACCGGATGCTGCGCTCGCTCGCGTCGCGGGCGCTTGCCTCGTCCGATTGACCGGGAATGACGTGGTCGAACTGCATGATGACGTCGGCGCCCAGGTTGCGCTCGATCCGCATCACGATCTCGGGGGTGAAAAATCGGCGGGAGCCGTCGATGTGGGACTGGAACTCGACGCCCTGTTCATTGAGGGTACGAAGCTGCTCTAGGGAAAAGACCTGGAATCCGCCCGAGTCGGTGAGGATCGGCCCGCTCCACTGCATGAATCGATGGAGGCCGCCCAGCTCGCGCACGACGTCGTCGCCGGGACGGAGGTGCAGGTGGTACGCGTTCGACAGAATCATCGAAGCGCCCATCCGGACCAGATCCTCGGGATCGAGCGCCTTCACAGTCGCGAGAGTTCCGACCGGCATGAACGCGGGCGTATCGACCGGTCCGTGCGGGGTCGAAAAAACGCCGGCCCTTGCGGCACCGGCGGTCGAGACGATATCGAAGGAGAAGCTCACGGTTGAAAGTTAGTCCTGCGGCAAAGGTCTTGTTCACATAGGGAATCACCATGGCTGACCCCAACACAAGCACAAAGGACAGAGTCTGGCTCATCACGGGCTGCTCCACCGGCTTTGGCCGGGAGCTGGCCAAGATGGTTCTCGACCGCGGCTACCGCGCCGTCGTCACGGCGCGGGATCCCGCCAAGGTCGAAGACATTGCTTCGGGCGCGGGCGACCGCGCACTCGTGCTCGAGCTGGATGTCACGGATCCGGTCGAGGTCGATGCCGCCGTCAAAAGCACGGCGAAGCATTTCGGCCGGATCGACGTCCTCGTGAACAATGCCGGCATCGGCTACTTCGGCGCGATCGAAGAGAGCGACGAGACAGAAGTCCGCCGGATGTTCGAGATCAACTTCTTTGGCCTGTCGCGCATGACCCGCGCGGTGCTGCCGACGATGCGCAAGCAGCGGAGCGGGCACATCGTCAACATCTCGTCGATCGGCGGACTGAGGAGCTTCCCGACGCTCGCCTACTACCACGCGACCAAGTACGCCGTCGAAGGATTCTCCGAGTCCCTCGCGCTCGAGGTCGCGCCGCTCGGCATCAAGGTCACGATCGTCGAGCCGAGCGGATTCCGCACCGACTGGGCCGGACGTTCGGCGGCCGAGAGCAAGACGCGCATCGCCGACTATGCGACGACGGCGGGTCAGAATCTGGAGAACATCCGCGGCTACAGCGG
>DASWBC010000308.1:0-1996 GCA_036390815.1 Gemmatimonadaceae bacterium | reverse complement strand
GTCCGCCGCGCGCAGCGCGTTTACGAGCCGCGGGTTTCGTTGCTACGGCCGTCGGTGAATCTTCGGCGGCCGCAGTTTTCGATTTCGCTGAAGTTTTTCTGCCTGCACCGCCTCGCTTCCGACCTCGCGGAGGTTTTTCCGCAGCCGGTTTTTCTTCAGCAACTGCTGATGGAGCAGGACTGTCAATCGTGCCCGTCGGAATTTCAGGTTCGGCGGCGACGGCTGGTTTCTGCGAACCCGATCGCGTTCCGACGATGCCAACATTCAGGATATGCGGCGGCGGTGCTCCTGCTCGTCCCATAGGTCCACGACCACCACGCTGCGCCATTCCTCTTGGCGCAGGCGCTGCTGGTTTTGCGGGAGCGGGCGCATTCGCTTTTTCTGCTGACGCGAGTTGAGCCGATACAGTCGGCGAACCCGCAACGGCGGCGACTTCATAATCTCCACCGCGACGTCTCAGGTCGACGATCTCTGCGTCGTGCGCATCCTGAAGAATCCGCGTGAAATTGCGCTCGCTCAGGCTTTCGCTGTCGCGGGCGAGAAGCGCGCGAGCAGTTGATCGAACAAGACTCGCTGGAGCCGCAGCGTCACCGCTCACTAGAGATTCAACTGCGCGACGAACAAGGTCGAACGCTTCTGCGCGAGTGAGGCGCAGACCAGTCGATCCAATCTCAGCACTTGCGGTGGGACGCGAAGCAGGTGCCGGAGCAGCTGACGGCTTTGCGGGCGCTGCAACAGACGCAGGAGTAACCGCCGCTGGATGTGCAGCAGGTTTATCTCCGCGACCACGACCACGACCACCGCGTCCACGTGAGCGCGATTCGCGCACCGGTCGCGCATCTCCATTTTCCGCTGCTACAGGAGTAGCGGGAGCTGGGATGGCAGCAGCTGCAACTACGTCTTCCGGTTTTGGAAGATCTACCTCGTACTGACCATTCTCGAGCTTGTTGAGAGAGAGCAATCCCTTCTTTGCCGCCTCCGTAACGAAGAGCGAGAACTTCGATTTGCCGACGTTTTTCTCGTCGAACGAGCTATCCATTTGCTGCATCACTTGCTTGAGTCGATCGGCGCGCATCACATCCCCGTTTCGCTTCATGCGCTGCACGGCTTCGGAGACAAGCTCCCATGGATCGCGCTTCACGACCTCTTCGTCGCCGCTCTTAACGAGACCGGCCAGCGAATTGTAGCTGTAGTACTCGTCGCAGTTCATGACGAGCAGGTCGCTCGAGGATTCGCGTATTCCCACTCCGATGACGTACTTGCCGTATTCCTTGAGCTTGGTGACGAGGCTGGCGAAATCGGAATCGCCGGACAGGAGAATGAAGGTGCCGATCTCGGGGCGTGTGAACACCAGCTCCATCGCATCGACCGCGAGGCGAATGTCGGTGGCGTTCTTCTTCGCCGATCCGTAAGCGGTCGCCATGATCATGTCGATCGACGATTCCGCCAGCGGAACGATGTACTGGGGATAGCGGCGCCAGTCGGCGTACGCGCGCTGGACCGACACCTTGCCGCGGATGATCTCCGAGTTCATCAGCCGCTTGAGCTCGGCCTGGAGATCGGAGCGGATCCCCATCGTGACGTTGTCGAAGTCGATGAGGAGCGCCGCATTCGGCGCGTGCGCCGGCGGCTGCTTGCCGATCGGGCGCGGGGTGGGAACGGACATCATACTCCTTTGAGCGTCAGCCGGACGCCACCGGGTCCGCGCAGCCCCGGCACGCTACGCCGCCCGGCCGGAATGGCCGGAGGCGGTGCCGGACTGCACGAGAAGCGAGGGCTGATCCGACGATGCGACTAGGGAGGGAGGCGTTGCGGTCGCCCGCTCCAAGGACCGGGAAAGGCCGGTTTGCAGCGAGCACCTTCACTCCGCCTGCTTCCTGCTCACACGTCAGGTTGAAACCCTCAACGGACACTAACCAAGGAACTTAGCAGGACGCGGCGGGCGGGGCCACCTTGAGCCGGGAGCGCCCCTGGCCCACCTTTGGCCCGTGGCCCT
>DASWBC010000307.1:0-3727 GCA_036390815.1 Gemmatimonadaceae bacterium | reverse complement strand
GGCTTTCATCGCCGTCTGAATCCGGTCGAAGTTCGCCGCCGCGTCGACGTCGAGCTTCTTCACTTCTTCCTCCGTGACAATTCCTTCGGACACCAGCCGGCTGGCCCACACTTCCCGGGGAGAGGGATGCGCCCGGATTCTCTTGTAGAGAATCGGCTGCGTGAATGCGGGCTCGTCCGTCTCGTTGTGTCCGTGCCGACGGTAACCCACGACATCGATCAGAAAGTCCTTGCCGAACTTCGCCCGATAGTCGATTGCCAAACGCACAACGTGCACGCACGACTCCGCATCGTCTCCGTTGACGTGAACGATCGGAACCTCGAACCCCTTGGCGAGATCGCTGGCATAACGCGTCGATCTGGCGTCGATGGGATCGGTCGTGAATCCGACCTGATTGTTGACGATGATGTGCAGCGTTCCGCCCGTCCGATAAGCCGCGAGCCCGGAGAGATTGAGCGTCTCGGCAACAACGCCTTCGCCCGGAAAGGCGGCGTCGCCGTGGATGCAAATCGGAACCACCGCGGCTTCATCACGCTTGCCGTTTCCGGCCAGCACCTGCCGCGCTCTTGCAACCCCCTCGAGCACAGGATTCACGACTTCGAGATGGCTCGGATTCGGAATCAGCACGATCTCGATTTCATCGCCGCTCGCGACCTTTCTGATTCCCGTCGCACCCAGGTGGTACTTCACGTCGCCGGTCTCGCTCACAGCGTTGGTCGTCGCGTGCTTTCCCTCGAACTCCTCGAAGATCGTCGCGTACGGCTTGCTCAGCGTGTGCGCCAGAACGTTGATGCGCCCCCGGTGCGCCATCGCCAGGTCGACTTCGCGTGCGCCGTGGGTCGCCGCCGATTCGATCGCGACATCCAGCATCGGAACCAGGATGTCGCTGCCTTCGATCGAGAAGCGCTTGTAGCCCTGATAGGCACGTCCCAGGAACCGTTCGAGTCCGTCGACATCCGTGAGTCGCTCGAGGATCGATTTCCTTTCTTCCTCGCTTAGTGGCGCGTGCAGTCGTCCGCTCTCGATCTGCTCGCGAAGCCACTCGCGCTCTTCGAATCTGCCGAGGTGTGATATCTCGAATCCGATCTTCGACGAGTAGAGCTCGCGCAGTCGGCTGACTACGTCGGCCGCGCTTCCGCCGGACGCGCCGAGCGCGATGCCGGGGATGCTGGCGAGATGCTCTTCGCTCAACCCGTGAAATTCGGGAGTGAGCTCCGGGGTTCCTTCAGGCGGCGTTCCCAGGGGATCCAGGGGAACCGCCATGTGACCGAGGCTACGAATGGCGTCCACGAGCTCGCCCGCGCCGGCGATCTCACGCAAAAAGGCAGGGTCGAGTTGCTCGGCTGCCGCAGGCTGACCAGCAACAACTGCCGGCGTCGCTCCACTCAGACTTTCAGCAAATCGGAAGAACTGGCGCCACGATTCGTCGACCGACGCGGGATCGCGCCGGTACGCTTCGTAGGCCTCGCTTATGTACCCGTCGTTGAAGACGCCCGTGATCGGATTGGAACTCATGGCTCTAAATTTAACTGTGGGCTAGTGTCCTGGCGCGCAGAGCAACTGCAAACTGAACGGGGTGCGAGGTGTCAGAGGCATAGGTGCCAGGTAACAGTTCACTACGCCGGGACTCTACTAAGTGGCATTCATGGCACAGGCATTCGCCCTTCCGGCCACAGGGTTTTTGCCTGTGCCACGAACGCCACTGAGTGCGGTCTGGGCGTCGTGAACCGATACCTGGCACCTATGCCCTCTGACACCTCGCACCCCGTTCAGTTTGCAGTTGACAGACTAGGTTGGTCGCAGACAAAAAAAAGCGCTCCGCACTGAATCCAGTGGGAGCGCTTTGAACCTGAACGGACGACCTACTTCTTCGTCTTGTCGACGTTGTTGCCGATCACACCGCCGAGAATTGCTCCGGCCGCGCCACCGATGATCGCGCCTTTCACGCCGTGACCGGTGACCGCACCAATCACTGCACCAGCGCCTGCGCCGATCGCGGCGTCACGCTTGGTGTGCTTCACTACTGTCTGCTGCGGTGCGGGAGCGCTGTACACCGGAGCCGACGAGTACGTGCCAGAAGAACGGCGCGTCGTGGTCGTTCTGCGAACCGTAGTCCGCGGTGCCGTCGACGTGCTTCTCAGCGAGTTTGACGCTGGGGCTGCTGCGACCCCTGCGCGCTCAGCCGCGGTGATGCTGTCCAGCGGCGTGTACGGCTGCGCCTGCGCGGCCGTGGAAAGATCGGAATTCAAAGCATCATCGACCTTCTTGTCGCCACCACCACATGCGAATGCGAAGAGCGCGGCAGGCAGGATTAGTATCTTTTTGAACATTTTGGAGCCTCCAGTAATGACCCCCGCTCAACGCGACGGTACTCATTAGAGGGGCAGACATTGTGCCAATAGAGCCCTGTAGTTAGGCCACTGTAGCGCCGGATAACACCTCTGCCGCTGCCAATTCGTCCTCTATAGAGGCCGGCAGAGTGAGACGGAACGAGCTCCCCTCCCCGGGCTTCGAACAGACGGTCAAAGTCCCGTCCAGCAGCTGAGCCAGCCGCCTCGAAATCGGGAGCCCCAGACCGGTCCCCGGCTGCTTCGATTCAGAGACCTGAACGAATTCCTCGAAGATGCGAGCGATATCGTCCTGCGCGATTCCCACGCCCTGATCGATTACCTCTATCTCCGCGCTCTTGTTCTCGCACTGCTTGCACAGTACGCGAATGGGCTTTCCTTCGCCGAACTTGATTGCGTTCGAGAGCAGGTTGAGCAGGATCTGCCGGACCCGGCGCGGATCGCTCACGATGTTGAAGCGCTCTCCCTCGGTGTCCAGGCTCAGTGTCGAGCCATATTCGTCCGCCAGTGGCCGGACCGTCACGAACAGATCTTCGATCAGCGCCGGGAACATCACCGGCTGCAGCGTGAGCTCGATCTTTCCCGCTTCGATCTTGGATAGGTCGAGAACGTCGTTCACCAGCTCGAGGAGGTGTCGCGCCGCCTTGAGCGACCGCTGCAGCCCCTCCTTCTGCTTGACGTTGAGCGGGCCATAGATGTTGTCGAGCATGATCGTGCTGTAACCTATCACAGCGTTGATCGGCGTCCGCAGCTCGTGGCTCATCGAAGCGTAGAAGCGGTTCCGTGCGCCCATCGCCTGCTCGAGGGCAACCTGGCGGCGGTGCAGCTCGTCGTTCATCTGTGACAACTTTGCCGCCGAGCGCGCCTCCGCTTCCAGCAGCGAGGTGCGGTGCTCGAGCTCCAGCTCGCGCTTCTGTGATTCACGCAACAGCTCGCCCTGGCGTCCCAGCTCTCGCTGCTTGACGTAGAGGTCCACGAACACCGCAACCTTCGATCTCAGCACGTCGGGGTTGAACGGCTTGAATACGTAGTCGACGGCCCCCATCGAGTAGCCCTTGAAGACATACGCATCTTCCTTGCTGATCGCACTGAGGAAGATGATCGGGATCGTGCGCGATCTTTCGCGCGATTTGATGATCTCGGCCACCTCGAAGCCGTTCATGCCCGGCATCTGCACGTCGAGAAGAATCACCGCAGGGTCGAGCACCAGCACCTGTTTCAGCGCCTCGGGACCGGAGTTGGCGCGAATCAGGGTCTGCCCCAGCGGCTCCAGAATCGCCTCGAGCGCGAGAAGGTTCTCCCGGCGGTCGTCGACGAGGAGGATATTGACGCGATCGGCTGTCATACCGCCCTTCTCCTTCCCTCTTCAACTGGCTCAG
>DASWBC010000306.1:0-4126 GCA_036390815.1 Gemmatimonadaceae bacterium | reverse complement strand
CGCGTCCTCAACCGTGAGTGGCTGCCAGCCCGAGCTGACCGAAGCTGCGGTCGTTGCACTGCCGGCGGCCGTGGCCGCTGCGGCGGGACGCTCGACGCGCGCGTACCAGTACCACACGGCGACGAGACAGATGATGATGATGAGACAGCCGGCCCTTTTTAGACAACCTTTCATGGCGTATGTGCGTGAGGATGGGGGAGAATACCCCGTCAGGTGGAGTCAGGCAAAGGGGGGGCCGACTCGGCCTGGTGCCCGCTATCCGTTGCCGGGACCCCCGCGCTCGCGCCTTCCCTCTCCTTCTTCACGCCGCAGCCCGGGCGTCTTGATGCGCTCCGGCACCTTCGCCCACTGCGCGGGCGTCAGAATCGACTTCGAGTCGTTGATTGCCTGCGTCGCCAGCTTTCTCGCCTCGGCAATCGTCGGCTGGAGCTTGGTGAAGACTGTCATCGGATCCGGATTCTTGGTCGTCGTGTCGCCAAGGACGTTGGCGACTTTGTCGATCAGCGAATCCGACTTGATCTTGAAGGCGTCGCCGCCCGTTTGAAGCTTTGCGACCTGATCGGGCATCAACTCGAGCTTCAGCGAGTCGTTGACGGCTATGATATCGAGGAATGCGTTCGGTACGAGACGCGTCATACGCGCTTTGAGCGCCTCCGGATCGAGGCGTCCGCCGGCCCCTCGCCCGATCGCATTGTTGAACTGCTGGCGTGCGGGATCCGTCCCGAGCGCAAGGCGCCCCTGAACTGCTATCTGGAACGGGACTCGAAAAGCGTTCCGCGTTCCATTGGTAGCTCCGAAGTGCTCGTTGACCTGGTACTGGTAAGTATCGGTCGCTGGATCGAATCCGCGCACATAAAGAAGGGTACGGTCGGGAAACGATGGCTGTCCCCACCCGTGAAGATTATTGCTGCCGTGGAGCAGCTGGTCGAGCCCGGTGAGCGTATTGAGCGCGATCACGGAGATGGTGAGTCTACGATCGAGGCCGAAAGCGGCAGGCCTGATATTCGCCTGGAGATCGAGCGCCGGAGACCACGGGCTCGAGCAGCTGCTGCGGGCGGCGACCTTCCCCAATTGACTGAGCAGGCAATCGCGCGCGCGGGGAGAGGTGTTGGCGAGCAGACGTGTCATCCCGTTTGCGACTGCTGTATCGCCCGCAGCCGCGGCAACAGACGGATCGAACACGAATGCGCGGTCGTTGTTTCGTCCGTCGCCGTTGATGTCTCCGCCGACCATTGGCGCGAAGAAGCTTCCGGATGTCGCGCGCGCAATTGCCGTCAGCTCCAGCACCGGCTTGACCGGATATGTGATCGTCGCCAGGAGCGCGTGGCGCCGCGCGTTGTCGCTGCGCCCCCACTCAGAAACGTTCGGATTGCCGGCAGTCGATCCGGCCGTCCCACCAAAGCCCTGCACTGCGCCTTGTGCGAAACCCTGTGACTGATCGAACGAGCTCGTAAGCGTATAAGACGCATTGAACAGAATTCCTTTGCGGTTGATGCCGTTGAGCCCGAAGGTGATCTGCTTCGTATCGGATCGGAGATTCGACTGGATCTGGCTCACGACTCCAAACTCCGGGTGCAGGCGCGAGCCGAGCACCGACAGCACGCCGCTGTTCGGGACGATCGCGTTTGCCGGGGCGTACACGGGGCGATTGCCTTCATTCGCGAGGTTGAACTTGGGAAGTGTGTCCAGGTTGATGTCTGTTGATCCTGATTGCGCCACGCCGCGCGAGTAGCCGGCGTCGATCGATAACGAATAGCGGTCCCAGAATCTGCGATTCAATCCAAGTGATGCGCGCCACGCCCGCGGAGCCTGGAAGTCAGGATCGAAGACCGTGACGTTGCGCCGCTGGTTGGCGAATATCGGCGTGCCCCCATTGCACGACGTGGGAATCGTGGAAGGGTCGGCGAGATATTGGGCCCAATCTGGTGTCGGCGCCGCGGGGCCGACGCACGTGAGGAGCGATTGCCCGTTGGCGCGGCCAGTGGCGTTGAGCGCCGACGCGAAGAGCTGGGCCGGAGCGGTGCCGCGGAATTCACCGAAGCCGCCGCGCAGCGTGAGCGGTGGCGGACCGAACTGCGATTCGCCGAGGAACACCGTGAATCCCGCGCGCGGGCTCACGTGGAATTCCGAAGGAAGATTGTCCGTGCGTCGGCCGAAGGTCGAATCGACTTCAGGATTGTACACGGGCTTGTCGGGATAGCGCGATCCTTCGGCACGCAGTCCGTAGGTCAGCTGCACCTTCGGGCTTACTCGCCACGAATCGCCGAGATATGAGCCGAAATTGTCGGTGGCGGATTCCTGATCGCGCGCGAATAGCGTGCGGGTGAACTGTGTGGGCAGGCCCGCCGCGAAATCGGCCAGCGAATTGAATAAGAACGTGCCGAACCGGTTGGGGACGAATCCTACAGAGCTCCTTTGCTCGTTGATGAGTCCGCCGAGCTTGAAGCGGTGACCGCCCGTGGTCGTGAGGCGGGAGATCTCGTCGCTCATTTCGAGCAGACTCGATTTCGTCTCCTGCGGCAGCGATGGATTTCCCCCAAACTGGAGCGTGGAGATGGCGCTCGTCCCATCGTCGAGGACCGACGCGACCACCACCCGCCCGTCTGGAGCCGACAAATATCCGGACGTATTCCGGTTGTCCACTGATTTGTAGCCTCGCAGCTCGTTGATGAACATCCCGAAGTGGGATGTGAGTGTCACCATGCCTCCACCACCCGAGCCCTTTAGATCACCGCCGGTGTGCGGCAGCGCCAGCGCGTTGAGTCGGGAGCCGAGCTGAGTGTTCCCGCGCCAGTCTCCGCGCAGCATCAGCGAATGGTCTTCCGCGAGGTTGTAGTCGACGCGAACGAGCGCCGACGTATTGTCGTTGAGACGCTCATCGGGTGCGAGCGGAGACGTGAGCGGGAGCCCGAAGCCCTGAACGAGATTCAGAAAACGGCTCACCGAATCCGGATTGGTGCCAAGCCGCTGGAGCGTCAGGGGATCGGCCGCCAGAAGATCGAGCAGCGGATCGGTCCGCCGCGAGAATGTGAGCGCGCCGAAGGTGAACACCTTGTCCTTCACGATCGGTCCGCCGGCGCCAAAGCTGACCTGATTCTGTGTGTACTTCTGTCCAAAGGCGGGATTCGTGTCGTCCACGAACTCGAGGCTGGGATCGCGAAGGGAATAACTGAAAGCGCCCTGCACGTTGTTGGTGCCACCCCTGGTCGTCGACGCGACCTGTCCGCCGGTGAACTGCCCGCGCGCGACGTCGTACGTGTTCGTCACGACGCGCGTGTTGCGAATCGCTTCCGAGGGAACGCTTCCCGCCCCGAAGCTGAGTCCGTCCAACGTGATGCTGTTTTGATTGGAAGGCTGGCCCGCCACGTTGAATGACGCCTTGGTGGTATCGGTGCCGGGCACCATGATTACTCCGGGCGCGAGCGCCGCCAGAGCGTTCAGATCGCCCGCATCGATGGGCAAGCGATTGATGAGATTGGGAGTAAGGTTGCGTTCCGTGCTGCCGGGCTCGGGCCTCTGATTTGGATCGCCGCCACGGCGCCCGCCGCGGACCTGTACGGTCGCCAGTTGGGTGGCGTTCCGGCCCATGCTGAAGTCCGTGATGAGCCGGTCCTCGTCGCCCTGCCGCTGGATGTCGCGTGAGACAGGCGCCATTCCGATCGCGCGCACGGTGAGTCGGTAGCTTCCGCCGCCATCCGGAAAGACGATCGTGTACCGGCCATCGGCCCCGGTGGTCTTGGTGCGCGTGATGCCCGTCTCAGCCGAGGTGGCTTCGATGCGCGCGCCGGCGATTGCCTGGCTGTCGAGGCCGGAGACCTTGCCCATCAATATGTCCGTGGTCGATCCGACTTGTGCGACGATTCGCGCGGGAAGAAGAAGCGCGAGTAGCACGATCACAATGTTGAGCCACTTCAAGTTCATGTCCGACAATCTCCAAAGTTCTTCATTCTCGCTGACCTCACTATTACGCGTCCGCGTGACCGAGTGCTGCGAGCATCCCGCCGTCCCCGCATCTCGGTTTGGGTCGAGGCCGCGTTTCCGATGCATCTCGGATTGGGTCGAGGCAGGGTATCCTCTTCGGCGCTACGCTCTCTTGCTCGGAGCCCCTAACTACGCTCCTTCGCTC
>DASWBC010000305.1:0-1808 GCA_036390815.1 Gemmatimonadaceae bacterium | reverse complement strand
CGATTACATCGGCCAGTGTTTCCAGTAGGCGGTGGGGGGCTTCGTAGAAGACCTGCGTCCTGGGAGACTCGCGGATGCTTTCTAGCAGCTTGCGGCGCTGTCCGGATTTGGCGGGCAGGAAGCCGCTGAAGCGGAAGGAGTCGGTGGGCAGGCCGCTCGCCACCAGGGCCGCGAGGAACGCGGACGCGCCGGGGATCGGGACGACCGGGACGTGATGGCGGATGGCGAGCGCGATCAGGCGGAAGCCGGGATCGGAGATGCCGGGCATGCCAGCGTCGGTGACGAGCGCGATTTTGGCGCCGCTTTCGAGGTCGACAATCAGTTCGGCCGCCTTGGTAATCTCATTGTGCTCGTGGTAGCTGACGGTGCGTGTCTGGATGCCGTAATGGCTGAGAAGTTTTTTCGTCTGCCGCGTGTCTTCGCAGGCGATCACATCAACTTCTTTCAGCACGCGCAAGGCGCGGAGGGTAATGTCTTCCAGATTGCCGATGGGGGTGGCGACCAGGTAGAGAGACGATCCGGGGCCGAGGGTGCCACGCCCGTTGGTGGTGTCGGGTTGAGCTACCACCTGCATAAAGAGAGTCTAACAAACGAGTTTTCTCTGTGTCTCTGAGGTAAGGTCAAAGCAACGAGTTCATAGCCTGGAGCAGTTGGGAATCCTGCTCCGGAAACACCGTGCGTAGATCGATCCGTACGCGCCCTTCTTCCACGCGGGCGATTACGGGAGGATCGGATGCGCGCAAGCGGGTGCAGAGCTCGTCGGCGCTGAGTCCTGCATGGCTGAGCGCGATCAGCCGCGTCGGAAGAGCTGCTGAGGGCGCGGCTCCCCCGCCGATGACGGATTCGCCGTCGCAGAGAGTCAGCTTGAGCTTGGGTGGTTTCGCCTGCGCGGATTCGATCTGCGTGGCCAGCGCTTCTGCCCGTCGCGCGATCTCCTCCTTAGACACCCGCATCATGCGCAGCACGGGCACAGCATCGTGATCGCGTTTGACATAGGCTAAGAGCGTTGCTTCGAGAGCGGAGTAGGTGAGCTTGTCGACCCGCAGGGCCCGGAAGAGCGAATTCGAGCGCATACGGGCGACGAGATCTCCACGGCCACTGATCAGTCCCGCTTGCGGGCCGCCCAGCAGCTTGTCCCCGCTGTAAGTGACGACGTCGACGCTGGCGTGCAGGCTGTCGAGCACGCCCGGCTCGCCCTGGACTCCGACCGAGCGCAGGTCAAACAGCGCGCCGCTGCCGAGGTCTTCCATGAGTGGGACGTTGCGGCGGCGAGCGAGTGCGACCAGTTCTTCCAGCGACGGCTGCTCGGTGAAGCCCGAAATTTCGAAGTTGGAACGGTGCACGCGGAGCAGGAGGCGAGTGCGCTCATTGATCGCGCGCTCGTAGTCGGCAACGCGGGTGCGGTTGGTGGTGCCGACTTCGCGCAGCGTGGCGTTTGACTTCGACATTACGTCGGGGATGCGGAACGAGCCGCCGATCTCGACGAGTTCTCCGCGGGAGACGATGACTTCGCCGCCTTCGGCGAGCGAGTTGAGCGCGAGCAGGACGGCGGCGGCGTTGTTGTTGACGACAATGGTGGAAATCGCTGCGGAGCTTTGCTTGGATGGGGCGGGGCTGAGCCCCGCCTCCACACGGTCCGCAGTTAGAAGCTTTTGGAACAGGCGGTCCACGTGGACGTCGCGCTTGCCGCGGCCGCCGCTGGCCAGATCGAATTCGAGGTTCGAGTAATATAGCGCCGTTTCCCGGATGTGGTCGAGGGTGGCCGCGGCGAGCGGGGCGCGTCCAAGATTGGTGTGGAGGATCACGCC
>DASWBC010000304.1:0-1622 GCA_036390815.1 Gemmatimonadaceae bacterium | reverse complement strand
GACCGAGGGCGAGCGTTACGGAGTCGATCCGGATTACACTCGATCGCGAATCGCGGGCGAGAACGCGGGCTCGATTGTCCGCGGGCGGACGTGGATAGACTGGCTGGTTGTGAGCATGGCGACGGCGACGATCGTCGGGTTTGCGTTGGTGGCAAGGGCGCCCCAGCTCGCGGTCGCATGGGGTTGGGCTGCCGTGCTGGTGATCGTGACGCTCGGAATGCTGTCCGTCGCGGGCGTGTCACTCTGGAGGGCGACGCGATTCAACTGAGCGGCATCTCTCCCGTGGTTTTCAACTCTGCTCGGCGCTTTATCGTTTGACGCGCAGCGCTTCAGCGATTGCCTGTTCCGCGAGCGGTGCCATGATCCGGTACCCAGCCTCGTTCGGGTGGACGCCGTCGGACGCGAGGTCGCTGCGCATTCCACCGCGCGCGTCGGCCATGGCAGAGTGGTAGTCGAGATACACCGCGCCATGCGTGCGGGCGTAATCCTTCATCCACTTGTTGAGCGCGATGATCTTCGGCGCCGGCTGCAGGCCCGGCTTCCACGGATAGTCGTAGACAGGAAGCACTGAGGAAAGCACTGGGCGAATTCCGTTCGCGCTCGCCAGCTCTGCCATCGAGGCGAGGTTGTCCTCGATCATCTCGATCGTCGAAGGTCCGGTGTTGCCCGCGATGTCGTTGGTCCCGGCCAGGATCACAACGGCTTTGGGTTTGAGGTCGATCACGTCCTGTCGGAAGCGGACGAGCATCTGGGGCGTCGTTTGTCCGCTGATGCCACGGCCGATGTACGGCTTGCCCGGAAACATGGTGGGGAAGTAGCGCGCCCATCCCTCGGTGATCGAGTTGCCGAAAAAGACTACGCGGTTTTCGTCGTTCACGGGCGGGGAGAGTTTGGCGTTCGCTTCGCGGTATTTCTGGAGGTTCGCCCAATCGTTGTGGAGTTGCTCCTCCTGCGCCAATCGCCGAGCGGTTTCCTCCGCAGTCGGCTGAGCGGGCGGCGTAGCCTGAGCACCGGCAGCCGCCGATATGAACAGAGCGAGAACGACTGCGCGCGAGTGATTCTTCACGTTGCATCTCTCCGAGAAGGAGGGAAAGAGATGGGCGAATAGTTCAAAGTTATCGGTAACCGACGTGGCAGCGCATCAAGGTTCTCGCGTGTGCATGACTACTGCCAGTTGCAGTACACGAGAGTGTGGACGGCGGTGTCCCGAAACCGATCCGCCGGAACCCGACAGATTGTGCCGTCGTCGGCGAGAAATGTGTCAGGCTCTTTCTTGATCATGACAGCCTTCGTGTACAAGCCGGTGCGTGCGCTGCGGACAACGGCGCCATTCGGCGTGGCCTCGATGATGGGAGGGCGCGCGCTGCAACCGCTCACCAAGAGCGCGACTCCCGCATTCAGAACCCAGAAACCCACTAAGCGCCTCACGAAAATCTCCGGACCAAAATTCGGCGCATCCTCGCCTTCACCCGCTACGGCGACAGCTCAGATCTGCTCCTCCAGCAACGCGATGCATTTCGCCGCGAGCGAAGCAGTATCGTATTCAGTTCCGTCGGCCGCGCGCCACACGTAGTCAGTGGATGGCGCCTCGATGGGACGCAACACCATCTCCTTCAGGATCT
>DASWBC010000303.1:0-4803 GCA_036390815.1 Gemmatimonadaceae bacterium | reverse complement strand
GAAGTCGGAGAACAATTTGCGGCCGTGACCGCTCGCTACTTCGAATCGACGCGCGCCGGCAACGGTCAAGTCTCAACACCGCGATCGGCGGAGGAGCTGGCACGGCGGTTCGATGAAGAGTTTCCCCGCGAAGGACTTCCGGTTGCGGAGATCATCGCCCGCCTCGAGCGGGAGGTGCTGGCCGACGCCAACAAGTATTACCACCCGATGTACATGGGCCATCAGACATCGGCGCCGCTTCCGGTCGGGGTCTGGATGGAAAGCGTTATCGGCGCACTCAACCAGTCACTGGCGGTGTGGGAGATGTCGCCGACAGCCACGATGATCGAGCACCAGATCGTGGGCTGGCTGGCGAAGCTCGCTGGCTTCGGCGTGGGAGCGGGCGGTACGCTCACATCGGGCGGCACCGAAGCCAACTTCACCGCAATGCTTGCCGCTAGAAACGCGGCTGTCCCGAACGCATGGGAGGACGGGCTCGGCGCCGATCCTCCGGTCGTCGTGTACGGCGAGCACGCGCACTATGCGGTGACACGCGCTATTGGTCAGCTCGGGATGGGCCGGCGCCGGGGAATTCCCATTCCGTCGCGAGATCACCGGATCGACGTCGATGTTCTCATTGGCACTCTCGATCGCCTGCGCGACGAAGGCAAGAGTGTGATGGCGGTTGTAGCTACCGCCGGCACGACGGCAACCGGCTCGTTCGACGACCTGGAAGCCGTTGGTGCCTTGTGCGAGGAGCGCGGGATCTGGCTTCATGTGGACGGGGCGCACGGCGCGAGCGCTCTGCTGTCATCGCGTCCCCCGCGCGCGCTCAATGGGCTGCGCCATTCGCGCTCTCTGGCATGGGATCCACACAAGATGATGCTGCTGCCGCTCGCGGCGGGTATGGTGCTGACGCGCGATGAGCGCGATCTGGAGCGCGCGTTCGCGCAGCAGGCGCCGTATCTCTTCCACGCCGGAAAGTCCACACGGGTCATCGATCAGGGGATTCGGAGCTTTCAGTGCTCTCGCCGCGCCGATGTCCTCAAGCTGTGGTTCGTGATACAGCGCTTCGGGTCCAACGGCCTCGGGCGGATGTACGACCACCTCTGTAACACCGCTCGGCTCCTCTACGAGTCAGTCAAGGAGCGCGACGATTTCGAGAATCTCCATGAACCGGAATCGAACATTCTCTGCTTCCGGTATCTTGGCGCCGGCGCGAAGGTGCGCCAGCGGGAAAAATCTCCGAGCGAGAACCAGCGCATTGACGCGCTCAATCGCGAGCTTCGGCCACGCTACAACAGAGAAGGCACTGGCTGGATTACGGCGACGGTGCTGGACGGCCGCCCGGTGCTGCGCGTGACGATGATGAATCCACGCACTGGCGCCGAGCACGTGCGCGCTCTCCTGGACGGGCTTGTGGCAAAGGCGAAAGAGATCGAATCGACCTGAGCCAGGCTTACCAGCCCGGTCGCGGTTTTTGCGCTAGCCGAACTCCACGGCGTGCTTTTCTCGCCCCGCCCACGCAATGATGGCGGCCACAGAGAACACCGTCACCGCCACGATGGCCATCGATTGCGCGTAGCTCGTGCGCGCAGCGAGAATCGCCTCGAGATACGCTACCGAGCTCGCGATCAGCACACCGCACTGATAGGCGAAGCCCGGGAGGAAGCCGCGCACCGAATCCGGTGACAGCTCCGTTATGTGCGCGGGAATAACCCCCCACGCCCCCTGAACCATGAATTGCATGGCGAATGCGCCGATCACGAGACCGGTGAGCGATGGAGAGAACGCCCATAACGGAATCATCAGAATTGCGAACAGCAGCGCGAGCACAATCGAGCGACGCCGCCCGATCCTGTCGGACAGATAGCCGAAGCTGACACCGCCGATGATCGCGCCGATCATCGAGAACGCCGTGAGCGCGGCTCGCTTCTGCGGCGAGAATCCCCAGTCGCGCTGCAGGAACGTAGGATACATGTCCTGCGTTCCGTGCGAGACGAAGTTCATCGCGGCCATGAGCAGCGTCAGGTAGAGAAATAGTCTCCAGTGCGAGGCGATGCCGCGGCCGAGGCTGCTCCAGTCCTTGTGCTTCGTGCGCTGCCAGACCTCCGACTCCTCCACGCGAAAGCGGACGAAGACGGCCAGGAGCGCCGGCAGCCCGCCGATGAAGAACATCGGCCGCCAGCCCCAGCGCGGGAACACGAAGAAATAGCAGACTGCGGCGAGCAGATAGCCAGTCGCGTACCCTTCCTGCAGCAGGCCGGAGAGAACGCCGCGCCGACCCTTGGGTGCTTTCTCCATCGCCAGAGATGCTCCGACGCCCCATTCCCCGCCCATGCCGATTCCGAACAAGGCGCGCAGAACAAAGAACGTCGCATAATTGGGCGCGAACCCCGTCGACACCTCAACGATCGAGAAGAACACGAGATCGATCATCAGCGGCAGCTTCCGGCCGTACCGGTCCGCCATCAATCCGAATATGAACGCGCCGATCGGCCTGAACGCGAGCGTCACGGTGATCGTGAGCGCGAGCTCCGCATCGGTCTTGTGGAACTCCTTGGCGATCGCGGTGAGCGCGAACACGACCAGGAAGAAGTCGAACGCATCGAGCGTCCAGCCGAGGAAGCTGGCGATGACGGCGGCGCGGTGGCCGCGGGGAGCGGCGTGCGCGAGGGCGGAAGGACTAATCGCGTCGGAGCTTGCCATGCGAAAATATGCGCCAATCCGGATGTCGCAGGAATGACTCGTGGACGCGCGCGACGCGGAGTATTCTTCCGAATGCGAAAATTTCTCGCTCCCCTGATTGGCGCATTATTGTTTGCGTGCGTCTCGCCGCCGGTCGCGAGCCCGCCGGCGCCGGTCGCTCCGCCGGTCAATACTGCCGAGACGGAGATCGCGCCCGACGCCGCCGCAGACAGTCTTCTCACGGACGTGCGGACGCTGGATCCCAGGATCGTCGTCGATCTTCGCTACGCGACGTCCAACAACTTCACCGGCGCTCCGCTCCCCGGGTATCTCGCCAATCGCGCATTTCTGCGACGTGAAGCCGCGGACGCGCTATCGCGTGTCGAGCGCGATCTTCTCCCGCAGGCACTCGGCATCAAAATCTTCGACGCATATCGTCCCGTTCGCGCGACGCTGGCGATGGTGGACTGGACCGAGCGCGTCAACCGGCCCGATCTCCTCAAGGACGGCTACATTGCCAGCCGATCGCGGCACAACCTTGGCCTTGCCATCGATCTCACGCTGATCGACCCGGTGACCGGTCGGGAGCTCGAGATGGGCACGCCATTCGACACGTTCTCAGCGGCGGCTCACACGGCGAACGCGTCGGGCGAAGCCGCGGCGAACAGACAAAGGCTCAAAGCCGCGATGGAGCGCGAGGGATTTGTGAACTACGACCAGGAGTGGTGGCACTTCAGCTTCAACGTGCCGAATCCCCTTCGGTTCGATCGCCCGATTCGGTAGCCGGCGACAGGGGCGCATCGGCCGCTTCAAGCCCGCCGTCGTCCTCTGACCGGCGATTCGGCATTGTGAAGAAGAATGTGGTGCCGTCGTCGCGAAAATCTGCCCAGGCCTTGCCGCCAAGCGAGGTGACCGTCTCGCGCACGATGCTCAGGCCAAGCCCCGTCCCGTCGATCTCTTTGTTGGATTCCTCGTGCGCGCGGTAAAAGCGCTTGAAGAGACTTTCGCGTTTTCCTTCCGGAACACCCAATCCATTGTCGTGCACTTCCACCACGGTCTCGACCCGTCCGCCGTCATCCGGTGCGGTAACGTAGGCGCGAACCTCAACCCACCGCTTGTCCTTGGACGGGTCGGAGTATTTGATGGCATTCGCCATTAGGTTGGAGAGGCATAACTCGAACGCCGCCGCACTCACGTTGATCGTGGGCAAGTCCGCTGGCAGCCTGATCTCTACACCGTGAGCGCGCGCCGATTCCCGAAGCTGTCGCGCCACTTCAGCCGCCGCATTTGGGAGAGCGATGTGACGCGACTGACGTACGTCCTCGTCCAGTCTTGACAGCTCAACGAGATTTTCAAGTGTCACTTTCATGTTGGTGCTGTTGCGTATGATCATGGACGTCATCGTCCGCTGCTGTTCGGGCGAGAAGGTACCCAACTCGAGAATCTCAGCGGCCCCCGCGATCGTACCAATGAGGTTTCTCAGCTCATGGCTGAGGGCGCGATTGAAGCCGCGGAGTCGCTGCTCACGCTCGTTGAGCCGTTCCTTGACCAGGCTCAGATAGTGAGTCAACGTCGCCTGCTGGATGAGCGCCACGGCCAGAAAAAGACGATGCGCGCACGCGAGCAGCTCGCCCCGACTGCACGGCTCCTCGATATCATCCACGACCCGCGAGAGAAACGAGAAGAGAATACCGCCGAAAATCTCGTACTCTTTCAACACCTCGTATTCGTCGAACCCCTGCGAAAACCGAAGCTCGCCCAGCTCCATGGCCTTCGCCACGACCGGCACCTCGGATAGTATCACTCTCTGCGGGTTCTCGATGTAGTCGGCGATGCCGAGTATGAGGAGCGGGACGTGATCCAGCAGCGCGTCGGTGGGAAAGATGCGGTTGGGGTCGAGCTTGACCCGGGCGCTGATTCTATCGAGCCAGCGGCGAGTCAGATCGTCGCTGCTGGAGCGCATCTTGTTCGCCAACTCTTTCGCGAGCGTGCAATTCTCGAACGGAACGTCCGACAGTGCGGTGAGCAATTCAGGCGATGCGGCCATTCCAACCTCATGAAGAGACACGACGACCTCCGGGCCCTTCCAACGCAAGATGTGCTCCCACCCAACCGGAGCCCGGAACAGAGCCTTGA
>DASWBC010000302.1:0-2874 GCA_036390815.1 Gemmatimonadaceae bacterium | reverse complement strand
TCCCTGGCCATTCAGGTAGACGGAGCCCGCGCGTCGAATGAGATGACCGCCGATGCCCGTCCAGTAGTTCTGCGGAAGCCCGCTTTCGGTTCCCACGGTGAAGGCGCTGACGCCAAGAAAATCCTGAAAATAGGATGCGACACCCAATCCGACGAGCATTTCCGGCGTGACGAGAAAACGCTCGATCACGCCGATGACGCACGTGATCAGTACCACCGCGAAGAGCCGGCGCATGGTTTTCTCATCCGAGGCAAGTTCCGGCATCGCCCGGCCGACGAAATACGCGAGCATGAAATAGGCGGCATCTCGAATTCCCATCAGCTCCGCGCTGCGAGGCAGGTTGAAGCGAAGCCACAGATTCTCGGTGAGCAGGAACAGAATGGCAGTCGCGAAAAGCCCGCCAATCCAGATGTCGGGCCACGCAATTGTAGTTCGAAGGCCGCGCCCCGTTATAGACCGCAGAATCACGACCAGGATGAGAAGGGCGAGCCCGATCTCTTTCCACGCGGCCACGAGACGTACGACTCCTTCAGGGAGCGCCAACAGTCCGAAGAGGATCGCGATCACGAGACTGTGGAAGACGAGCCCGATCGCGAAAACAGGGAAGACTATCCGGCTCAGGAAGGAGCCAGAGGTTTCCCGGGCTTCAGCTCGATCGCGCACGACGCCGGCGCTCGCCTACGAACGGCAGGGCGTCAACTGAATGGCTGATGGCGCCTGCGCTGTCAGGATTCCTGTATCTCCAGTCGGCAAGGATCGTTGCGCTCCCGGCAACGAGAACTCCAAGTAGCGCGCCGACGCCAAGTGCACTGGCGAGAAGGATCCAGTAGCGCGGCCACTTCGCTTTGTGCGGTGCGTGCGCGGGATCCACAATCGTGATTACGGCCGCGTCGTTGAACTCGTCGAGACGCGCGGCCTCGAATTGGCGCTGGAGCGTGAGATAGAGATCCGTGGCGACGTCGACGTTGCGGCGGAGGCGCCCCTCCTCGAAGACCAGCTGTGGCGAGCTCCGCCACTGCCGGTTCTGATCGTAGAAAACCCTTTGCTGCTCCTCGGCGTGTTGCAATTCCGCCCTCGCGCTATCGACGCGACTCTCCACGAAGACACGCTTGGAGCGAGCACGGGAAACACGCTGCTCGTGATTGAAGCTGTCGACCAGGGCAATCGTCCGATTTGCGATGTCTGCCGCAAGGTCGGACCAACGCGCGGTTACATCCAGCTCGACCACATTCGTCTTGATATCGAAGTTGGAGCCAATCGCCTTCCCCATCTTCTTGATCCCGATTTCCATGCGCCTGACTGGATCGCTGTTCCTGATTCGCAGAATGTCCAGAAGCGTGGCGCTGTCGCGCGGTGAATCACTTCGGGGGTTGTGGAACCTGGAGTTGAGCAAACGCCGGCGAAGCTCTTCGCTCTGGATCAAGGCGACGTAGAAATTGGGCGACTCTGATGGGTCCGCTCCCGTCGAAACTCCGAGTTGCGATGCCAGCCCTGACAATCCTCCGGCGCCGCTCCCAAGCGCGCTCGCCATCTTGCTGCTCGAAGAGCTGGAGGTGACGAACGATGCATGCGCTTCATAGATGGGCGGCAGCAGAATGGCTGCGAGCGCGGCTACGACTAGCGTGCCCGCCATCACGTTCAGCACGAGGCGCCAGCGGGCGATGATCCCAGCGAGCCAAACGCTGAAGGTGAGTGGGGGTTGAGTCATCGATTGATCACGCGATGTCGCGCACGCGGCCTAACGCCGCAGCGCGATCACCAAGGTCAGGAGCGTAGCGCCAATTTGCGCTATCGCTCCTACGTTCGCGAGAAGGTCTGGCGGCCGGTACGACGCGTCGTGCTCGGGCACGAACACTGTGCTGCCGGGCTTTGGCGTGGGAATTCCGTCGGGAAGGAGAAAACGCGCTTGGCGCGTTTCGACTTTTCCATTGGGCTGTGTTACGTAAGCACGGCCCAGATCTGCCTTGAGCGATGGACCGCCAGCCGCGCGAATGTAATACTCGATCGATTTGCCCGGAGCATAGGTGACCGATACCGGCGAGTTGACTGCTCCCTGAACGGCGACCACGGCGCTGTAGCGCGGGATGAACAAGGAGTCGCCATCCTGGAGCGGCAGGTTGTCGAGAGATCTCGGATTCCGCAACACGTCGGGCAGCTCGATTCCGATTCTGCCTACTCCGTTTCTCGTGCGGTAGAAAACAACACCATTCGCGTACGCGTCCGTCGTGAGGCCGCCCGCTCTGGTAATAAGGTCGGTAATCTTCTCCGTCTTCGTTTTCAGCGAATACCTCCCTGGGTAGCGGACCTCGCCTGCGACCACCGCGGTGCGCTGAAGCTCCCAGTTGGGCTGCCGCATGATCAGAACGTTGTCGTACGGGATAACTGTCACGTCCGGGTTAGGACCTGAAGGTGCGGGCAATCCGGGCGGTCCGAGATACTTGCCATCCGGTCCGCGCTCGAAGATGTAGCTGGAATCGAGCGGAACTCTGAACGTGCGCGCCGTGACTCCACCGGTGCGGTCCTCCGGAAGTCTCGCGACTTCGGCCTCATTGAGATACGCACTTTGGTCAAGACCACCAGCGAGGAGAACCAGATCGCGAATGGTCATTCCTTCCCGATACGGGAACTGGCCGCTCTTATGGACGGCGCCGTTAATTGCCACGTATCGTGTCGGCCGGAATTCGGACACCGAGAAAACTCTAATGTCGTCATCTTCCTGCAGCGCAACATCGTTGACCACCGCGCCGGAAATGTCGCGCAGCATCGCGCGAAGCTGGATGTGCGACGAATCGGGCTGGGTGCGGCTGACGAGCACCTCACCGAGGTAGACGTCGGGCCTCAACCCACCGGCAAGGTGCAGAGCGTCAGAAAGTC
>DASWBC010000301.1:0-2632 GCA_036390815.1 Gemmatimonadaceae bacterium | reverse complement strand
CGATCGTTGAGCGGCCGTGGACGTCGTGCGCCGGCAGCGTCGTATCACGCAATGCCGCGAAGAGCGAGCGCATCTCTCCTTGCGAGAGCTCCTCGCCCGCCTTGATTGCGGCCTTGCACGCGACGGTCGCGGCCAGTCGCTCGTGTTTCGCCGCGGCGCCCGCGACCCGGTCGCCAGTCAACGAATCCAGTGTCTCCCGCAAACAGCGCTCGGCGTCGAAGCGCGGGTGTGGCATTGGGACGGTGTTGACGATGAGAGTGTGGCCACCAAATCCTTCGACTTCGAACCCAAGGCGCTCGAGATACTCGCGATTGGAGTCGAAAGCCTCGCCCTCGGCTGGTCCAAGGTGGAGAGTCAGCGGAAGGAGCAGCCGTTGCGCGGGGGCCGCACCGCTCTCCAGGGTGTGCATGAACCGCTCGTAGAGAACGCGCTCGTGCGCGGAGTGTTGATCGATGAGGACGAGTCCGTCTTCGTGCTCGAACGCGATGTAGGTGTGGCGAAGCTGGAAAAGCGGCGGAATTGGCTGCGCCGTCGCCGAGACTTCGACCGTAGATACGGCTGTCGCGTACTCCGCGTCGCCGATCTCCGGCGCGGTTGTGCCGCCCGCGAACAAAGGCGAGTCATGATCGATCGGCGGGCGAAGGATCTCCGAGTCGGGATTTGGTGGAATCTGGCCAGGCCGGAAACTGACGCTCGAGCCCCGAAAGCCAAGCGACGCAGCGCTGTCCAAAGTACCGAGAGATCGCCTCACGGCGGTTTCCACCGCTCGCTCGACATTCCACCGGTCACGGAAGCGAACCTCCGCCTTGGCGGGATGTACGTTCACGTCGACGGCATCCGCCGGCAGCGTGACATTGATGAAGAATGAAGGCCGCACTCCGGCCACGATCGTGGAGCGATAGGCGGCCTCGACCGCCCGTCCAAGTCCGGCGTCCCGGACCGCGCGGCCATTGATCGAGAGAAAGCCACGTCTCGTCGATGTGCCGACATCTGCCGGCCGCTGAACCAGTCCGGTGGTGTGAATCGGCCCAGCGACATCATCGACGTCGAGAAGATCTTCCGCATATCGCCCGCCCCAGATCGCCCCAAGACGCGAGCGGATGCTCGACACGGGTGGCAGAGTGAGCGCGTTTTTTCCGTCGTGCGACAAGTGAATGCGGACCGCCGGCTTGGTGAGCGCCAGAGCCGTCAGCGACTCGACTGCACTTCTCCATTCTGATCGGGCGCTCCGGAGGAACTTGAGTCGCGCCGGCACGTTGTAGAACAGCTGACTGACGGTCACTGTGGTTCCACGGCGCCGCGCGATCCGCTCCGCCGGAGAGATCTGTCCACCGATCACCCGGGTCGACGTCCCCTCTCCGTCCGCCGCCGCCGATTGGATCTCGAACTGCGACACCGAGGCGATGGCGGGGAGCGCTTCCCCGCGAAACCCGAAAGTGGACACTCCGACCAGATCCGACGCCTTGGTGATTTTCGAGGTGCCGTGACGGGCAAGGGCGCGCGGTACGTCTTCGCTCGAGATGCCAGTCCCATCGTCGCTCACCCGAATGAGCTTGCGTCCGCCGTCCTCGAGCGAGATCTCGATGACCGTCGCGCCGGCATCCATCGCGTTCTCGACGAGCTCCTTTACCACCGACGAGGGTCGCTCGACGACTTCACCGGCCGCGATCTGATCCGCGACTGAGCTCGGAAGAATTGAAATCACGGGCATGGTACCAACGAAATTACCAATCCTTGCCCCGCGGCGGGGTCGGCACGTTCTTCATCTGCCGCTTTCCCTGCACGTCGATCTCCTTGTCCTCCGCCGCGTTGAGCACCGCTTCCGCCTGTTGAGGCGTCATTCCCGGAACCGGTTTTGGCGCGGGAGACTGGTTCTGGCTCGGCGAGGGAGACGGACTCCTGGTGGGACCCTGACCTCCGCCTCCACCTCCTCCTCCGCCGCCGCCACCTCCGCCGCCGCCTTTTTTCTGTCTCAACGCCAGCTCGTAATTCCACCGCGCATCGGAGTCAGCGACGGCTACCTCGAGAATCTGCTTGTAGCGATAGAGGGCACTGTCCAGCGGAACGTCGGCAGAATCCTTTTTCGCGCGGCGTCCCTGTAATAGATAGTCGAGGCCGAGGTTGAACCGCGCGTGATGCCGGACTTCGAGATCCTTTGAATCGGAAGCGCGCGTGAGAGGCGGCAGCGCGGGCGCGAGCGAGTCGCGAAGGAGAAGTCCAGTGCCCGTGTTGTAGAGCGCGATCGCCGGCTTGTCGCGCTCGGTTGGCCGGCACGATGCCGTGAGCAGGAGCATGGTCGCGGTCGTTGCCGCGGCGGCAACCGCCCTTCCCCTGCGACGCCGCGTCTGAAGGAAGGTGTCGAATGTGAGCAACACGAGCGCTGCCAGCACGAACCATTGGAACTGGATTCCCAGATTCTCTCCGGACACCAGGGAACGCGGGCTGGCGTGAAGATTGTTCAGCGCAGCCCGGATTTTCCCCGCTTTGTCTATGACGCGAGCGTCAATGAACGTCCCCTTGGCCTCGTCGGCGATGGCCTTCAGCAAAACTGGATCGTAATGGCTAACCACGATGTTTCCGTTCTCGTCGCGTTTCTGGGTGACGACACGGTTTTCGACGATCGGAATCGTGG
>DASWBC010000300.1:0-8859 GCA_036390815.1 Gemmatimonadaceae bacterium | reverse complement strand
TCCCAGCCGTAGCCGTGGATGGAGTCCGGAAACGCATTGCCGACGCGCGCGAGCGAGCCCGAGACCTGTCTTATTCCATGGGCGCGAATCGAGTCGGCGAGCGCGTCCATCACGGTCGTGGCGACTCCTCGCATGTTGTCGCTCACGGTCGGATCGCCGCGGCCGATCACCAGCAAGTCTCCATCGAGGAGAGAGTCGCGCACCTCGCCGCTGGCGAGAAAAGTCGTCTTGTAGGTGTAGTCCGGGCCGAGCAGGGTGAGCGCCGCCGCGCTGGTGATGATCTTCATGTTGGACGCCGGCATGAACAACTTGCCCGCGTTCTTCGAGTAAAGCGTGTCGCCGGTGCGCGGATTGACGATCAACACACCCCAGCTCGCGTTTCGGAACACAGCCTGTGACGTCAGTGAATCGATCACGTGCCCGAGCTCTGCCCGCTGCGATGCAGGATGAACACGACCCATCAGTGTCACGCAAGCGGTGAGAGCAAATGGCGCGACCGTGGTTACAAGCGCGCGCGCGACCCGGCGTTTGAAAAAATCCGACACGATTGTGAGTTACTCCCGGCTGTAGGTAGCGCTCAGGCTGTCGTCTTCCCCGACGGTGACGCGCATCACTCTGGCCGGCTTCGGCAGCTCCTTCTCGACGCGCTCGAACACGTAGCGCGCCAGATTCTCCCCCGTTGGCACGAGCTTGCCGTCAGCGAACTCCGCTACGTCGAGATTGATGTTGCGGTGGTCGAAGCGGTCCTTCACCTGCTCCTTGAGGATCCGGTCGAGGACGCCAAGATCAACGACGAATCCCGTCTCGTCGTCGATTGGACCGCTGACGGTGATGTCGCACACGTAGCTGTGCCCGTGAAAGTTCGGCCAGGCGCAGGCGCCAAAGGTGCTGGCATTTTTCTCATCGCTCCACTCGGGCCGGCTGTATCGATGCGCGGCTGAGAAGGAGATTCGTCTGGTAAGAGAAGCGCTCGGCATCCTTTAATTTGCGCAATGCCGAGCGCTGGTGCCTAGTGATCGTCGTTCATCACGTTCGGAGCTGCGTCCGACCCGCTGAGGCCTTCTGGCGTGGGACCATCGGGCGGATTCCACGGAATTCCCCCCTCGATCGCTTCCTGGACGTCGGTTGTCCCGAACAGCTCCGAACGGAGGTCCTCGTGTAAGTGCTCGGCTTCGGGGTCCTCGGAGCGCGCGCGACCCCCGAGCAACAGTCCTTCGTGAAGCTCTTCGTCGACCAGAGGCTCGTCGATGGCTTCGGGACTCTCGGCGCGTCTGATGGGATCGACGACAATGTTGTTTCGAAGGTTCTCGAGGCCGACCAGATCGGTGACCACGTGCTCTGCTATGCGAACCTCTTCCTCGGTACCGACGCGCCCTGAGAGGGTGACGACACGATCGCGAACCGACACCTCGACATCATCCGGATCGAACAGGAGCTGCTGATCGAAGGTGTCGCGGATGAGCGCGCGCAGCTCGTTGTCGCTCAGGTCGTCGGTGTCTCTGATGTCCTCGTAGTCCTTTTCCACACTGTCTCCGTGTCCGCCCACGGAGGAGCGGTTCAGGTTACCGGAAGAAGAGCAGCGACGCGCCGAGAGTCAGGGCCCGACTGCCCTTCCAGAATGATCGGGCCTGGTTGCCGGTCACGGCAGCCGTCCCGCCGGTGGGAATCACGTAGTACGCGGTCGGATATTTCAGCTGGTAGAGGTAGTCATTCCAATCAAATGTCAGCTGGAACCGCCCGCCCGGGACGTACCTGAGCCCACCGCCAAATGAAAATGCAAACGGGGTGCCGAAGGTGTACGGATCGGACGCGACAGTGCAGCCGCACGTCGCTATTCCGGCGCCAAGATTCACGACCGGCACGATGTGGTGGAAGCTCTTCTCCCCCGTGAGATTTAGCGCGAGATCGATGTCGTAGAGGTTGACCGAAACGTTCTGCTTTCCGAGCTGACGCGCGGTCCCGGTTTTAGTGGGATCGATCGCAAATCGCTCGGTGTTGACGTGTGACCAGCGCGCCACCATGAAGGCGGGGCCCCCCACGTGAACCTGATAGCGGATTCCGAGCATTGGACCGTCGCCGGGCGCGATGCCAATCGGATCCTTGCCGGCCCTGTAGTGACCGCCGAAGAACGTGAACTCCTGGCGGGTCTCCAGATCCCTGTAGGGACTGCTCTCAGGAAGATGGCCGACCTGCGCACGCGCGGTCGTCGCAATACAAGCAAGCGCCAGGGCGCTCAATAGCTGCTTCACTAATCCACTCCAAGATTGACGCCGGTCATCTCCGCCGGCTGCTCGATACCGAGCATTGATAATATAGTTGGCGCGACATCGCAGAGAGCGCCGCCCGAGCGGAGCCGCTGCTCCTGCTCCCAGTCGACGACGACGAGCGGAACCGGATTCGTCGTGTGCGCTGTGTGCGGACCGCCCGTCTCCGGATCGATCAGCATTTCAGCGTTGCCGTGATCGGCGGTGACGATCAACCTGATCCCCGCGCTTTCG
Source organism: Gemmatimonadaceae bacterium (assembly GCA_036390815.1). Taxonomy (GTDB): domain Bacteria; phylum Gemmatimonadota; class Gemmatimonadetes; order Gemmatimonadales; family Gemmatimonadaceae; genus UBA4720. Next base: position 6,361 of record DASWBC010000300.1, on the reverse strand, counting down.
GCGGCCTTCAGAACGCGCGCCAGACATTGATCGACGGTTTCCACCGCCTTGATTGTGGCCGGAATCGATCCGCTGTGACCCACCATATCCGCATTCGCGTAGTTGCAGAGAATGAAATCATGCCGACCTGACGTTATTCCCTCGACGAGGGCATCAGTCACTCCCGCCGCGCTCATCTCCGGCTTGAGATCGTAGGTCGCAACCTTCGGGCTCGGCACCATGACGCGGTGCTCGCAGGGAAACGGGGCTTCGACGCCGCCGTTGAAGAAGTAAGTCACATGTGGGTACTTTTCGGTTTCCGCCGTCTTCAGCATGTCGAGCCCGCGCGACGACAACACTTCGGCGAGAATCCGAGCCATCGACGTGGGCGCGAACGCGACTGGAACGTCGAACGTCTTGTCGTAATTCGTGAGCGTCGTGACCAGGACTTTGGGACGCCTCGAGACGTCGAATCCGTCGAACGCCGGATCGATCATGGCACGGACGATCTGCCGCATTCTATCCGAGCGGTAGTTGAAGCCGATCACCGAGTCGCCGTCCTTCATGGGCGCCACCGGTCTTCCATTCTCGGTGACGACCACCGGCAGCATGAACTCGTCCGTCTTTCCCGATTCGTACGCCTTGCGAATGGCGTCGAGCGGATCGGTGACGGTCGTTCCCTCGCCCCGTACAATGGCGCGGTACGCGAGCTCCGTCCGCTCCCACCGCTTGTCGCGATCCATTGCATAGTAGCGGCCTGAGACGGTCGCGATCTTCGCCGGTGAGCCGATTCTCTTTATTTGCTCGCGCAGCTGCTCCATGAAGGCGAGCGCGGACTTGGGGAGAGTGTCGCGCCCGTCGAGGAATGCATGGATCGCAACGCGCGTGAGGCCCTCGCGCTTGGCCAATTCCAGCATCGCGAGCAGGTGCGTGTCAATCGCGTGTACGCCGCCGGAACCGATCAACCCCATTAGATGCAGCGTGCCGCCGTTCTTTCTTACCTGCCTGCATGCGCCCACGAGGGCGGGATTCGAGTAGAAGCTTCCGTCGGCGATGGCCGAAGAGATGCGTACCAGATCCTGCATCACCACGCGTCCGGCGCCGAGATTCAAGTGTCCGACCTCGCTGTTGCCCATCTGGCCTTCAGGAAGGCCGACACGAAGTCCGGAAGCTTCGAGCAGCGTGCGCGAGCCGCGACCCCAGAGTGAGTCCCAGGTCGGCGTGTTGGCGAGTGCGATTGCGTTGCCCGCAGTTTCGGGGCGGTAGCCCCATCCATCGAGTACGATGAGCGCGACTGGCCGCGCGCGCTGTGACTTGAGCATTATATCTGTAATGTAATCCTACCCCGACGAGAGGCGCGAAGAGAAACGATGGAAATCTTCAGACCTAAACAGGAGACCGGCCCGGAAACACGCCGCAGCCCCAACCGCTCCGGAGAAGGCGACCGGCGCCGCGGCACCTGGCGAGATTTCAGGCGCGCCTATCCGGGATTCGTTTTCGTCCTCGGACTCGCCCTGTTCGCGATGATCGCAGTCGACGGCTGGCTCCTCGCCAAGCGGGTGAAATACAACGAGGACGTGAAGTCGCTCCGGGATCACATGTCGCAGGCCGAGCGCGAGAGATCGGATGCGATCGTGCAGTCGGAGCAGAACAAGCTTCGCATCGCGATCGAGCTGGCCAAACGGCAGGCGAAGTTCGACAAGAAGCTGCACCTGAATGTGTCGATCGACAGCTCACGGATGTATCTCACGCGCGAAGGCGCGGTGCTGCGCGAAATGCCGGTTCAATTCGGGCCCGAGCGGACGCCGTCCGAATCGTCAGACGCTCCGCCCGCGGCGATTCCGCGCGGAGAGCGCACGGTCGCGGATCTCTCCGAGACGAAGATCACGCTCGACGGCGGGACCCAGATACTTTCGTCGGAGAGCGCTCATGTCGCCAACGATTCGACCTCGATCCCACCCGGATCGCTACGCATCAGCATCGTGGACATGAAGGCGATAAAGCCGAACCTTAATGCCGGTATGAAGGTATACTTCTACTGAGCAACGCAACCCGCAGTCCACAGCGCAGACGAGGAAGCAAATGGGAGTGAGCGGAATCTTTTCGTACGGCGGCAAGACGGTCTGGATGCTGATCACCGGCTTCATCATCGCGGCAATCCTCAGCGTTACGCTGCTGACGAAAACGGCGGAGCTCCGCTACCAGCGCGATGTCAACCGCATGGTCTACAACGACAACCTCGGTGTCCTCAACGAGGTGAAGTCGAAGCTCGGCATGACCGGCGACAGCCTCAAGGCGCTACTCAACGAGACGGCGGGGGAGGCGACGAACCAGGCCTACATCGTCGTGAGCATGGCCGACCATAGGCTCTGGTACAAGCAGGGAAAGGAAATCTTGTTCGAAGCGCCGGTGGCGACCGGTAGCGGCAAGGAGCTTGTGGGCGGAGCGGCCGGACAGTGGCGCTTCGAGACGCCGCGCGGGCGGCTCACCGTGAAGGGCAAGGATGAGGATCCGGCGTGGGTACCACCCGACTGGCACTACGTCGAGCAGGCCCACAAAAAGGGACTGGGAATCGTGCACCTCGATCAGGGCGAGAAGATCCCGACTGGTGACGGTGGCGTCCTCACCACTCAGAACGGCGAAGTCGTGAAACGTTACTCCAATGGCACTAGCGTGTCTTTAGGTGGAGGCGTCGAAGGAAAGGAGATCGTCGCAAATGGGAACATCGTCATTCCGCCGTATGGCACCACCGCCCGCAGGTACATGGGCGTAATGGGAACCCGCCGGCTCGAGCTCGGCGACGGCTACGGGATCCACGGTACTGATCACCCCGAGTCAATCGGGCAGTCCGTGAGTCATGGCTGTGTGCGACTGCGCAACGAGGACATCGAACGGTTGTACCCGATGGTCGCTGTCGGTACTCCGGTCTACATCTATTAAGACCGCCACTTGGAGTCTGCAGTCGTAGGGGAGAGACGGGATCATCCGACCGGCGAAGAGCTCGAGCTTCCCGATGATCTCCCGGTTCGAAAGCGCCACACCGCGCGCATCGTCTGGATCACTGCAGCGGCTCTCGCCCTTGTCGGAGCGTTCCAGTTCCTGCAAGCCGCGAGCGACGCCACCGACAAACCGATCGGGACATTCGTCCGATCCGTTGTCCCGCTGGCGGAGCCGTCAGCCAGCGCGTTTGGAGCGAGTGGGGAGCTGAAGCTCGCCTTCGCTATGCCGTCCGAGGAGATCTCGTATCCCCTCGACGTGCACGGCGATCCAACCGCACTGCAATACGCATGGATTCGAAACGGCGATTCGACACTGGCGACGGAGGCGCAACCGCTGACTGGAGACAAAGTCTCCGCGCCCCCGAATGCCGGCTTCTACAGGCTGGCGCTCATGAAGGCCGGCCAGAAGCGCGCGGTCGAAGGTCTGACCCTCGCGGTCCTTGTTCCGTTCGAGGAGAAAGAGGGCGCGATGCTCCACGGCTATCGCATCGGGATGTATCTGGCGGAGCGCGCTCGCGGGAAGACGCCGCCGCCAGAGGGATTTCTTCAGATCACCCCCGCCGACGTCGACATTCCTATCACCAAGCACCTGAAAGTCGGTGATTTTCTGAACCACGACCAACAGGGCGTGTGGCCGAGCTTTGCGGCGGTGAATCCGAAGCTGCTGGACAAGCTGGAGCTGGTGATTCAGGAGATCGCTCGTTGGCACGGCGACAAGGCCATTGCCGACATCGAGATTGATGTGCACTCCGGATTTCGCGCTCCCGAGCACAACCGAAGGGTCCGGCGCGCGGCGAGTGACAGTCAGCACCAATACGGCGACGCCGCCGACGTGGCGATAGACGCCAACGGTGACGGAAAAATCACCGCGATCGACAGCCGCATGGTAGGTTTGGCAGTGGAGATCGTCGAGTTGAAGCACCCTGATCTGGTTGGGGGCCTGGGCATCTACACGACAGGCCATTCGAGCACGAATTACGTACATATTGATGTGAGAGGGAGACGGGCGAGGTGGCGGGGGGGTGGGTGAACTGCAACTGCAAGGGCAACTGAACGGGATCCGAGATCTGAGAAGCGTAGATATCAGGTGTTAGAAAAAGACATGCGACATTTCCGCGTGGCGCTCGTAGTACGGGAAAGGGGAGAACCGGAGAAATGAACGACATTCTGCGTGAGCGGCTCATTCGCAAGCTCGATACGTTGCCCGAGGAGAAGATTTATCAGATCCTCGACTACATCGACTTTCTGGAGTCAAAGTACGCTCCGAAGCTGTCGACCGCCCCGAATCCGCTGAAGCGGTTCGCCGAGGGGGTGGAGGACACGCTGCGCGCAGGAAGAATGTCCGCGGGCGTGATCGGCGGAACGATGAGTGTGATGAACAAAGCCGTTGGCGTGGTGACCGATGTGGCGAACGCTGGCAAGTCAGTTGCAACGGAGATTGCCGGTGTGGTGTCGTCGGTGACTTCTTCGAAGCAGCCAACGCAGGCCGGGCCGGCCGGTCCGGCCGGTCCGGCTGCGACGACAACACCACCCGCATCACCGTCGGTCCAGACTCCGCCCCCACCACCACCGGGAGATCAGCGTAAGTGAAGAGTCAATCCTCGCGTTCCAGCACGGCCTCGGCGCGAAAGCGCCGCCCGACAGGGAGTGCCACGGCCGCCGCTGCGGCCTCGCGCGCGCAAGCGCGTGCGCGCGAAGCGCGGGATGACGATGAGCCATCGGTCTCTTCGCCAAGGGCGGGTGCCAAGCGCACGCTGATGTCGACAGTCAAGGATCTACCGAATTTTCTCAGGCTGCTCGGCGGATTGCTGACGGATCGGCGCGTCTCGAACACCGACAAGCTCCTCGTCGCGGGCGCGATCGCGTACATCGTGATGCCGATGGACTTCATTCCGGACTACATCCCCTTCCTGGGCGAAATAGACGATTTGTTCGTGCTCGTTCTGGCGCTCCAGCGACTGATCGCAAATGCCGGACGGAACGTGATTCAGGATCACTGGATGGGCGATCCGGGCCAGCTCAAGGAGCTGGATCTCGAGCGAATACTGGTTGCGGCGGCGTTTTTCCTGCCGCGCAGGATCAGACGGCGGTTGCGGACACTTGGGCGGGATTTCTAGACCAGTCGTTTTCGTCCTGGCATCGCTCGCCCTGAGCGCTTGCCGCAGCGCCAACCCAAAAGATGTGGTGAGGATGACAGGAGGCTGCACGACGCAGGTGCGCGCCAAAGGGCCGATCCCGCGGCTGCCTCGGAGTCCTTTGCTCAAGCCGGGGTTCGGCGGCGTTGTCGGTACTCTCGCGGATTCCGGGGGTGCGCTTCCGCACTACCCGATTCTTGCCACCACGCCTGGCGACGCTCCCGACTCACCGCACGCTTCCGCGACCGCTGACAGCGTCGGAGGATTCGTGTTCGACGCTCTCCCTCCGGGGCAATACCGGCTGTTCGTCCGTGCCTTCGCGCATCGCCCCGATTCCACTGAGATCCAGGTCGCGGCTGGACGGGTCGACACGGTGAATTTGTCGCCACAGTTCTTTGAGTGCGTTCGCTAGGACTCTGTTGGGCGCGTGGACCGAGGCACTGGGCCGGGAACCGAGTTGAGCCGTTATCCGCTAGCTTTAGACGAAGTTGTGGCGTCACGGAGCCGGGTCGCCCGGCTTAATCGCCCGAGCCTTATAAGTCTCGCTACCGGGATAGCCGTCACACCTAACGTAGGTCGCGGCTGACGACCAAATTTCGAGTGCAGCTGCACCCCTGCTTCGCCCCATTTATCATCGCACTGACCTATGGACGACCAAAACAAGCCCCTTGCCCCCTGGACCGCCTCACGGAGCGCGAAAGAGAAAAACGTCGTGCAGCGCTCCGTTACTGCTCTGCTGGATCAGCTTGCGCCCGAACGGGTTCTCAAACGCGGTGATCAGCTTCAGCTCACAGTCGAACAGCACCGGACGCCAAATGGATGCGTGCTGCAGGCACCGACGGCGGCGGTTAGCGTGTCGTGGTTCTCCAAGACGGGAAAGGATACGCCTCTCGGGGAGCTGCACGTCATAGTCTGGAGCGGCACCGTCTCTCGGCGGGGCAGAGCTGCCAATCCGGAGGGCGCCAAGATCCTGAAGGAGATGGTGTTGCGTCCCATCGAGGCACCGTCTACTGACTATGTGTGGCGTGCAGCCGACGGAAGTGAATACGACACCGCGTCCCTCGCGGCGAAATGCATCGCGCTCCTGGAGGAGCAGATCTGAGGTGTTGCCGTAGCGGGTGAAGGCGAGCATACGCCGAATCTTGGCCGGGAGGCTTCATCAGGCGCGCACTGGGTTTCGGGGTTGTGAATGCAGGAGTGACGCTCTTGTTAAGCGGCTGCAGCGCGCGCCCTCCCGTTATCGAGCCT
>DASWBC010000299.1:0-3587 GCA_036390815.1 Gemmatimonadaceae bacterium | reverse complement strand
GCTCAACGAGCCGTGGGTGGTGACTGATGGTGGGTATCTGTGGGGCGTTCTTGCGCCCGGCCACTCGAATCTGTTCGAGGCGCCGATCGCGACGCACAATCTCCTCCGCTCGCACGGCAAAGCGGTCGAGAGATTCCGCGCCGCCAACGCGGCGAAGGATGGCAAGATCGGCATCACCGTGAACCTTGAGCCCAAGTATCCGGCGTCGGATTCTCCGGAGGATCTGGCTGCGGTGCGCCGCGCCGACGCGTACATGAACCGCCAGTTCCTCGACCCGGTTTTCCTCGGCCGCTACCCCGACGAGATGCGCGAGATCTTCGGCGAGGCATGGCCCGAGTGGTCGGACGAGGACATGCGGCTGATCAAGCAGCCTATCGATTTCGTCGGTATCAACTACTACACGCGAAAGGTGGAGCAGCACGATCCGGATTTTCTCCCGCTGAAAACGAAGCACGTGCCACAGCCCGAACACACTCACACGGAAACGCACTGGGAGGTCTTCCCGGAAGCACTGACCAAAGTGCTGATGTGGGTAACCGAACGATACGGCAAGCCGCCCATCTACGTCACCGAGAACGGCGCCGCGTTCTACGATCCGCCGCACACCATCGACGGCAAGATCGAAGATCCACTGCGCGTGGAATATTTTCGCCAGCACCTGCGCGCCGCCTATGAGGCCCTGAAAAAGGGCGCGAACGTCCGCGGCTACTACGCCTGGTCGCTGCTCGATAACTATGAGTGGTCCCACGGCTACTCCAAACGCTTCGGCATCGTGCACGTAGACTTCTCGACGCAGCAGCGCACGATCAAATCGTCGGGCCGCTACTACGCCGACGTGATTCGCACCAAGGGCGCAATTCTCGCGAAGTGATGCGCAGTTAAAGATCTCTATCGGGAGGCGAGGGTGTCCTCGTAGGCGCTTTCCAAAGCGAGCGCGAGGAGGAGACCTGCGACCGAGCAGAGCGAGGGAGCGTAGTTGGGGGCTCCGACCAAGCGAGCGTAGCGCCGAAGAGGATACCCTCGCCGACCCAAACCGAGATGCAGAGGATGCGCTCACTTCGCCGAGAGCTCGCACCTGGGGCCGAGTCATTTGGCGTAGCGGATCGTGACGATTGACGGGAGCTTGCGGACTCTAACCTCCGCCCCCCGAACCGCGGTTGGAACCCCGTCGACCGCCGCAGACAGAATCGGCTGATCGAGCGGACTGTAGATCACGATCCCACCCGGCGGCATCCTTATCCCGGTCCGCAGATTGATCGTCACGACTTTGCCGAGCCCGCTCATGTCGTAGTTCAACGGACCGTATTCGGTGCTGAGATTCGATACTTTGATCCCGGGCGGTTCCTTGACCCACTCGTCGCGCACGCCCGCACCGATCACAAGACTGCTGTCGCTCTCACGCTCGTAAGCGAGCATGTCGAGAAAGCTTCTGATATAGTCGCTCCCCACCCACGTGTGCGGCATGTCGCCGATGAACTTGGGAGCTTTGGGATCGCGATAAACGACTTCCGCCCACTGATGCCACGCCGCTGGTCGTTGACCGGTGAAAAAGAAGTCCAACAACTCGTGGGCTCGAGCTCGTTGGCCCAACTGCACGTGCGTGCCCACCGTGCGCAGCTCATACGGGGTGTACGCGTCCCACGCCTTGATGCCGACGCGCCTGAGACGCGCCTCCTGGAAATACTTGTCGAACGTGCGCGCCAGCAACGGACCAGGGAGACGGCCCGCTTCCCCGCCCGGACTCACCGCGATCGTCGTCGACGTTGCATCGAAATCCGCCAGCTCCACCGAGCCGGGGATGTAGTCGATCTTCCGCTGTATCACCACCTGACGGATCGACTCGAACAGATTCGCGCGAAAGCTGTTCCGGAACTCGGCGAACTTCGCCGCCTCAGGCTTGTCCAGCTCCTTTGCGATGAATGCTGCGTCCTTGAATCCCCTCAACGCAAAGAAATCATCCCAGTAGGAATGCATCGGTTTCGCGCTGTAGCCTTCATGGCTTATGGATTCCGGCAACAATCCATAGAACGGCTTGTTAGCGCCGACGGTGTACTTCTGCGTCATCCTTTCGTGGCGAAGAGAATCCATGTACGCCACAGCCTTGACGACGTGCGGCCACATCGCCTCCAGTTCCGCCTTGTCTCCCGTATGCCGATAGTACTCGGCCACCAGATAAATGAATTCGCCGTGACTGTCGTTCTCGGGTACCGGTGTCGCACCGTGCTCATCGACGCAGCACGGGATCTTCCCGTTGTCGTACTGGTACGGCGCGTACCAGTCGATGAAATCCTTCACATCCTTGTCGTGACCGAGCCGCAGGAGCGCGGTCGACGTCAGCGAGCCGTCGCGGATCCACGAGCGCGAGTAGCTGCGCGAGCCCGGCTGGATCGCCGAGCCATCGCGATTGATGAGAATGTCAGCGAGCTGCGCGCGCATCGTCTGGGTGTACCGCGCCGCCGACGGCGGTAGCGTGATGTTCACAGGTCCCATCTTCTCGCGCCACTCGGCCGCAGTCTTCTCGAGCTGTGATGAGACCGCGCGCTCGCCCTGTCCCGGTAGCAGTGTGATCCCGGGAGCCGTGGCGGCCGACGGCTCGGGAGTCGCAGCTGGCTGCGGCGCAACGACTTGCGTCGACGCAGTGGCGTACCCGCTCCCCGCCGCGGAAAGCAGCCGCGCGAGATTCAGATCGCCACCGTGGAGTGGCACCGCGAGATCGATCGGACTCGAAGTCGCGTGCGGGCCCAGCTCGAGCTGATACGCGAAGGCAGCCGACGCGTGGCCCGTGCGATCGGTGACGGAAATGGAAGCCGGGACCTTCCCGGTGCGCAGCCAGTCGACGATGTTGCCGTCGTCGAAAGCCACCGCGCCGAACCCGCTCACCGACGCGAGCGAGCGGACGAACTTGTTGCCGGTGACGCGCACACTCGAGCCTTGCAGCGAGATCGAGTCGACGCGCGCAACTCCACCCGGGAGATTCAGGAACTGCCACGGCGGATTCACCTGCAGCGGCCTGAGCGCGAGGAAGAGCGTCAGCTTCTTGTGAGTGCGGGAATTGTTGGTGATCCGATACCGCGCATAGAGAACCGACGAATCGACCGGACCGGCAGCGAACGCGGCGATCGTGAGATCGAGATCCTTGGTGCTCCACACGACCTGCGGCAGTGGCAGCGCCTCCGGGTTTGATGCGACGGATGTACTCACATCGTTCCAGGTGACGAGCTTGCCGTCGATGTAGAGGAACGGCTCGATTGAGAACTGACCGCGACCCACCTCGATCATCCCATCCTCATTGATCAGCGCCTCGGCGCTGTCGCGATCGACGCCGATCACGGTCCAGTACGATTGCTCGCTGGAGAGATATCGCGGGTAGCTGCCGCGCGGCGCATCCTTCGCCATGGCAAAAAAGAAATCGTTCTCGGTGGGCGCCCAGTCGATCGGTTTGACGCTGATGTCGCGGATGCCGTAGCCGGCCTTGTTCTCAGGCGAGATGAGCACAATTCTCAGATAGCGCGCGTCGCTCTCCGGTAGGTACAGGTAGTCACGGAAGAGTGGAGATATCGTGGCTGAGGCTTTCATCGACGCCGGTG
>DASWBC010000298.1:0-3401 GCA_036390815.1 Gemmatimonadaceae bacterium | reverse complement strand
GGCGGCCATGAGAACGCTGAGGCTGATCGCCATGAGAATCCACGCGCCTGCCGCTCCCGCGAACTGCAGCAGATAGAACGCGGCAAAGGCGCCCCAGATTCCGGCCAGCGCCGTCGCCTCACGCACGCCTCCCTGAGCGAGCCCGAACACAATGGGCAGCAGGAAGACCATTCCGAGGAGGAAAACCATCCACGATCGGTCTTTGCGCTCGCCAAGGCGACCGAAGAGTCGAAGCGCGTGCGCGGCGGGAGCAACCGGAAGGAGCGCGGCGGCGGGCCAGCCGAGGAAAAGCGCGATCGGGTTGGCGAGCAGGGCCCCGATCCAGCCGAAGTTTCCCTTTACGTTGCCGTTGCCGTGGAGCTGAGTGTAGCCCTCGGCGGCGAGTGCGCCGGCGAGGAAGATCCCGAACAGGAGGAGGACGATGCCGCGGATCTCGCGCGCGAGCGCGGACTCCGAGGGCCTATCGTGCCCGTTCCGGCCCGAGCTTCGTGATTTGCCGGTCCTGGTAGATCGGGACCACAGGATAGGAGTCCACTTCCGCGGCGGCGGCGAGGTCGTCACCAAATCCTGCCGAGGCGAGCGCTTGTCCGTGGGACGATTCTTTGAAGACTTTCGGGATGTTGTCGCCATATTTTTTTTCAATAACCACCGAGGCGGCCGCCGCGTCGTTGGTCTGAATGCCTGCGCGTTTTGGAATCGCCCGGACGTAGCGACCGGCGCAGGCGGCGTCTTCGAGCGTGAAGCTGCCCTCTTCTCCCGCGCAGATGATCGCGATGTCCGTGTTCGAACTGGCCGCCACCCTCATCATGGCCAGCACTGCCGTGAAGTTGACGTATGAAGCTATAACTATGTCACGGGCGTTCTGTACCCCCAATAGCGTCTTGGTGCCGTTGGTCGTGGTTATGAGGATCGTTTTGCCCTCTACCACCGCCGGCGTGAACGCCTGCGGAGAGTTCCCGATGTCGAAACCAGCGATGGGGTACATCTTCTGCTCGCCCGCGAGCAGGATCTGGGACCGGGTAAATTCCCGGGAGCGATTGATCACCTCATCCGCGCCTTCGACGGGTATGACCGTCCTGGCGCCGTTGCCGAGTGCGGTGGCGACGGTGGTGGAAGCCCGGAGGACGTCGACGATCACGACGAGCCGCCCGGCGGTCTCGATCGGCTTTACCTGATTGGGCGTGAAGAAAACGTCAAGCCGCATTGAGTGGCTCCTTCATCAATTCGCTTTCGCGCTCGAGGAACTTGGTATCGACGGCGCCCTCCTGGAAATGTTTGTTGGCCATGACGCGCGCGAGAAACGGGATAGTGGTGGTGATTCCTTCGATGATGAAGCTCTCGAGCGCGACCTGCATGCGGCGGAGCGCCTCAGGCCGGTCTCGACCCTGGCAAATGAGCTTGGCAATCAGCGAATCGTAGAACGGCGGAACCGTGTAGCCCGCGTAGACGTGGGTGTCGAGGCGAACTCCAGGACCGCCGGGCGGATGGAAGACATCGATCCTACCCGGCGACGGTTGAAAGTTTCGCGCCGGGTCTTCCGCGTTGACGCGGCATTCGATGACGTGGCCCCGACGCTCGATCGGCGGCTTCACTGAGAGCTTGTCACCGCTCGCCACGCGGATCTGCTCCTTCACCAGATCCACACCGGTTAGAACCTCCGTCACCGGGTGCTCGACCTGAATGCGGGTGTTCATTTCCATGAAGTAGAACGATTTGTCCTCGTTCAGCAGCATCTCGATGGTGCCGGCGCCGACGTAGTCGATCGCCTTCGCGCCTTTGACCGCGGCGTCACCCATCTTCTGGCGTAGCGAGTCTGTGAGCGCGGGGCTGGGCGCTTCCTCGATCAGCTTCTGGTGGCGGCGCTGCACGGAGCAATCGCGCTCGCCCAGGTGAATGACGTTGCCGTGCCGATCGCCCATGATCTGGAACTCGATGTGTCGCGGGCGCGCGAGATACTTCTCGATGTAGACTTCACCGTTGCCGAACGCGGAGAGCGCTTCGGAGCGCGCGAGTTGGAACGATCGCGCGAAATCCTCCGGATCGGTGGCCACGCGCATTCCCTTGCCGCCGCCGCCGGCGGCCGCCTTGATGATTACGGGAAAGCCGATCTCGCGCGCGAATTTGAGTGCATCGTCCGAGTCCTCCACCGGGCCGGGCGACCCCGGGATGATCGGAACTCCGACTTCCTGCATCGTCTTGCGGGCGGCGGCCTTGTCGCCCATCACGCGGATCTGCTGCGGTGTCGGCCCGATGAAGTTGATGTTGGACGCGATGCACGTCTCCGCGAATTCCGCGTTCTCGGCGAGGAAACCGTAGCCGGGATGGATGGCGTCGGCGCCGGCGATCTCGGCGGCAGCGATGATGCGCGGGATGTTGAGGTAGGACTCGCGCGCCGGTGCGGGCCCGATGCAGACGTCGTCGTCGGCGAAGCGCACGTGGAGGGATTCGCGGTCGGCTTCGGAGAACACGGCTACCGTTTGGATGCTCAGCTCGCGGCAGGCGCGGATCACGCGGAGCGCGATTTCTCCGCGATTCGCGATCAGTACTTTCTTAAACACTGATGCTCATTAGGCGGTTGTTCGGGAAAACTGGCTACTCAACACTACCAAAACAAAAGAATGGGATCCGAGATCTCAGAAGGCCAAGATCCCAGAACTAAGTCACCGCGCGTCGACCCCTCTCAATGGATCACCTGCACGTTCGCTGCTGCCTTTACCCTGAAGCGCGCCGGTGGCGTCTCAGCGCTGTTACCACCAACTGAGATCTTGCGTTGCTCAGATCTCGGATCCCGTTCAGTTCAGCGAGATGCACCCCGCGAATCGAGCGAATCTTTCCTTACGTGACTTCCTGCTTAACTGTATCCCACGAGGTATCGGATGACGCGTTGATGCCCTGCGCCCGCAGCGCGAATTCCGCCGGGTTGGTCGAGGCGAACAGCGCATCGTCGTACGAGATCACGCCCTTGTGGTACCAGTTCATGAGCGACTGATCGAAGCTCTGCATCCCGTAGGCGACGCCGCCCTCCTTGATCAGATCCGGAATGTTGAGCGCCTTGGACAGGTCGCGAATCTGGTCGCGCACCGCCTCGGTGTTTACCAGTATCTCCGCCGCCGGCACTCTCCCTTTCTTGTCGGCGCGACGAACGAGGCGCAGCGAGATGATCGCGCGCAGCGCCGTCGACAGCATGTAGCGCACTTCGGTCTGCTGGTGCGGCGGATAGAACGAGAGGACGCGGTTGATGGTCTGCGTCGCGTCGGTCGTGTGCAGCGTCGAGAAAACGAGGTGACCCGTCTCCGCCGCCTTGAGCGCAGTGTCGAGCGTGTCGATGTCCCGGATCTCTCCCACGAGCAGGACGTCCGGGTCCTGCCTGAGCACGCGCCGAAGCGCCTGGCCGAAGCTAT
>DASWBC010000297.1:0-1756 GCA_036390815.1 Gemmatimonadaceae bacterium | reverse complement strand
CGGCGACACGATGATGACCCTCGGCGCCGGCAGGCCATTGGAGGACGCGGCGCGAATTGCATTCAAGGAGATGGTGCGCTGGGTCGAAGAGGTGAGCGGGCTCGGGGAGATGGACGCATACGAGTTCGTGTCGCAGAACGCGAAGGCGCCGGTGGTGGAGATGGTCGATCCGGAATACACGGTGCTGGTGAAGATCGACAAGAAACGGCTGCCGAAATAAATCCTACCCATTTCCTACCGACATCGAAGACGACATGCACATGTTATCCGTGTACAATCCCTGACTTCCGAGGGTAGAGAGGAGCACACATGCATGCCCACATGAGAGCCGCTCGCGCGGCATCTGTTGTCCTAGCTTTGTTGTTGAGTTCGGTCGCCTACGGACAGGCGACACGCACATGGGTTTCCGGCGTCGGCGACGACGCGAACCCCTGCAGCCGAACAGCGCCATGCAAGACATTTGCGGGCGCGATCTCCAAGACCGCCGCAGGCGGAATCATCGACGCTCTCGATCCAGGCGGCTTCGGTGCGCTGACGATCACCAAACCGATCACGATCGAGGGACAGGGAACGCTCGCCAGTGTTCTTGCCTCGTCGGGCGTGCAGGGCATCGTCATCAACATCGTCGTCGGCTCGACGACGCTCCCGCGCGTAGTCGTTCTGCGCGACCTCCTGATCAACGGTACCGGTCCGACGCTCGGGACGAACGGCATCAATTTCATTGCGGGAGACGCCCTCGTGCTCGATCGCGTGGACATCGAAAACTTCACGAATAACGGGATCCTGTTTCAGCCGGGTGGCGGCGGAACCGCGCACCTGGACGTCCGCGATTCGCATGTCGCCGGGACCGGTGGCGGGATTCTCGTCGTGCCACAGTTCGGCACGAGCGCGCGCGCCGATATCGCCAACACACGGCTGAGCAGGAACGGCACATTCGGCCTTCGGACGGAAGACAACGGGCACACGTCCGTCTTCCACTCGACAGCCGAGCTGAACACCAACAACGGCTTCTTCGCCTTCTCGAACACCGGCGCCGCGGCCGTGATCGACATTCAGGATTCCGCGTCCGTGAACAATGGAAACAACGGCATCAAGGCGCAGAACACCGGAGCGACCGTGCGACTGTCGAATGTCGAGGTCACGGGCAACAACGTTGGTCTCGCTCCGACGACGGGTGGCGACGTGCAGTCGTGGCAGAACAATCATGTTGCCGGGAACACGACTGCGGATGGCACTCCGACCACACTTCTGAACGCGAAGTAATGGATTCGATGGGGTCAGGGTCTTTAGTCGTAGTTTCTCTCTATTTACGTAGACGAACTAACGATTGAAGACCCGGCCCCCGTACCACCCGCGCCGGCAGCGCGCCGCGTTAGCGTAGGGCTACTTCAGCAACGCGCGCTGCTGGACGAACTTTTTCTGAACGTCCTCGAGACCGCCGCGGAGCATCAGCAGCTTCTCTTCCAGTGTGATCTTCTGACCGGCAGCCAACGGCTTCTGTGGATCGGCGTGCTGACAGAACAGCGCCGGATTCGTCCAGACGTTCCCCGCATCGCGCGAGAACGTCGACGCGACCCACCCGCCCTCGCCGGACAACGTCGCGATCAGCGGCTCGTCCACGTTGCGCGACTTGTAGTAGTACGTCACCCCGTCGCTGCGGTGCTGCACGCGTTGTGACGGAACCGGCCACGTGTAAGAGGCGAGATAGCGCAGCGGAAACCACTCATCAATTCTTAATCTGCTGCGGTTCGGCGTG
>DASWBC010000296.1:0-4620 GCA_036390815.1 Gemmatimonadaceae bacterium | reverse complement strand
TGGAGTGGCGCGAATGGGTGCGAGTCGCGTCCCGTGCGATTCCCGACTGACCGGCGCCGAGATCAAAAAGAACGCGCGCTACTCGGCATCCATGAACGGGTAGCGATAATCTGTCGGCGGCGAGAAAGTCTCCTTGATGGTCCGCGCGCTGATCCAGCGTACGAGATTGAGCTTCGACCCGGCCTTGTCGTTCGTACCCGAACCACGCGCTCCCCCGAACGGCTGTTGTCCTACGACTGCGCCGGTCGGCTTGTCGTTGATGTAGAAATTGCCGGCAGCCTGCCGCAGGATGAGTGCAGCCTCGCGGATTGCCTGCCGCTCCCTGCTAAATACGGCCCCGGTGAGGGCGTAAGGAGAAGTCTCGTCTACGATCTTGAGCGTCTCCTGCCACTTGTCGTCGGGGTAGACGTGCGCCGTGACCACGGGTCCGAAGATCTCCTCGCACAGCAGGCGATACCCGGGATCCTTTGTCTCGATCAGGGTCGGCTCGATGAAGTATCCGTCTTCTCCCCGCGCGACGCCGCCGGCGACGACGCTCGCGTTCTTGCGGCCGTGCTCGAGGTATTCGCCAATCTTCGTGAACGCTTTCTTGTCGATCACGGCTCCCATGAAATTCCGGAAGTCGGTGACATCGCCCATCTTGATGTCCCGCATGATCGCAACCGTACGGTCACGCACTTCGGGCCAGATCGATTCCGGGATGTACACCCTGCTCGCGGCGGAGCACTTCTGTCCCTGGTACTCGAAACCTCCGCGTGCGATCGCGACCGAGAGCGCCACCGGATCCGCCGACGCATGGGCGACGATGAAATCCTTACCGCCCGTCTCCCTGACGATGCGCGGATAGGACTTGTAGCGCGACATGCTGGCGCCGATTGTCTTCCACATGTTGTTGAAGACGGCCGTGCTCCCCGTGAAATGCACGCCGGCGAGATTGCGGTTCGAGAGAAGCCGGTCGGAGATGAGGGCAGCGTCACCGGGCACGAAGTTGATCACGCCCGGTGGAAGTCCCGCCTCCTCGAGCAGTTTCATGATATAGTGGGCGCTCAGAATCGCGCTCGACGCCGGCTTCCAGATGACGGTGTTCCCCATCAGCGCGGGCGCCGTCGGAAGATTCCCCGCGATCGACGTGAAGTTGAACGGCGTCACCGCGTACACGAATCCTTCGAGCGGCCGGTAGTCGAGCTGGTTCCACATCGTACGGTCGCTGAGCGGCTGCTCGTCGTAGAGGCCCTGCGCGTAGTGCGGATTGAACCTCCAGAAATCGATCAGCTCGACCGCCGAATCGATCTCTGCCTGATACGCGGTCTTCGATTGGCCGAGCATCGTCGCGGCGTTTACCGTTGGTCTCCACGTCGTCGCCAGCAGCTCGGCCGCCTTGAGGAACACAGCCGCACGATCTTCCCACGCCCAGTTCGCCCAGTCTTTCGCTGCTTCCTTCGCGGCGGCGATGGCCTGATCGATGCTCGCCACGCTGGCGCGGTGCCAATGGGCCAGTACGTGACGATGATTGTGGGGCATCACTGACTCGGCCAGCTCACCGGTGTGGACCTCATTGCCGCCGATGATGTTGGGAATGTCGATCCGCTCGCCTGACATCGAGCGCAGGCGATCCTTGAGCGCCGCTCTTTCCGGCGATCCCGGCGCGTAGCTCTTGACCGGCTCGTTCACCGGGGGAGGGACGCGGCGGTTGCCATTGAATCCGGTCAGAGCTCGCGCGGGCGTCTCGGGAGCTGCGCTTGAGTCGCTGGTCTCGGGAGCGGCGCTCGGGGCGGTGGTCTCGCCGTTGGCTGATTTGGCTTTGCGCGGGCTCGCGCCGGAGGAGCCGGAACGGCCGGGTTTGACTGCAGAGGCGGACATGAATTCCTCGAGATGACGTGCGGAAGTACTCTCGAAAGATACGGCCCGTCGACTTAAAACGAACCCCTTCAGAGGGGGAATCGCCAGCTTCCCGACAAGGGCCGCACTGTGCCCGGCTTCTTCCCTCGACACCGGGAGCCAAAGTATGCCGGGCTTCTCTCCCTCGGCGCCGGGAGCTAAAGTGCGCGGATGGGAAATCGCGCTCTTGGATACTCGCTCGCGCTCCTTCTCGCCGGTTGCGTCAACGAGCCAGTCGAGTGGGGCGACGTTTCGTATCGCCAGTCCCAGCTCGGCGATCCCGATACGCGGAGCGCGGTAATGAGCGCCAACCTGCCGGCGATCGCCGGGACGAGTGCCCCGTGCATCCGCTCGATTCGCACTGCCGGTGCCGCCAGGGAATTGTTTCGTACCTGGTGGTCGTCACGGAGTGACAGCAACGTCGTGCTGTCGATGCAGCGCTCCGGAGACCAGAGCGGGACCTGGCAGCCCCCGGTGGAAGTCGAGTCGCGCGACCGCGGCCGTCGCGGCTGCGCTCGTCCGGCACCAGGGATTTTCTACGATCCGGTAAGCGGCTACGTCCATCTCGTCTACTTCATCGAGGCGAGCGACGGAGCCGGTGTCTTCTTCGCGCACTCGATGGACAAGGGCGGAATGTTTCATTCGCCGGTTCCGGTCGTTTATGGCAATTCGCCTTCGATCGCGAGCGTGGCCGCACACGGCGATAGCGTGGTCGTCGTGTTCGAGGATCCGAATTCCACCACACGCAGGATCGGGATCGTGCTCTCGCACGTCACGGGACACATCTTCGACCAGCGGGGACAGGCGACCCCGGACGATGTTCCCGCGATCGCGCCCTGGATCGCGCTTGACCACAACAGAATCAGAGTCTGGTGGAAAACGCCCAACGATTCAGCTGGCAGTACGGAGCGAGTGGGGTATCGTGATGGAGTCTGGCGCTGAGCGTGGCGCTCAACGTCAGCTCTTACTGCTTTGCCGCGCTGGTGTCGCTCTCCGGCCGATCGCGAATGACCTGAGGTAGTATTGCCCACTGTTCGGCGCGCAGCAGCTTCTCCGCGGCGGCGATGGCGCGCGTGGTGTTCCCCGATGCCTCCTCCAGCATCATCGCGACGCTCCCCGCCATCTGCGTGACGTCACCCGCCTCCTGCGACTTCGAGAGCAGAGAGCGAATATTCTTGTAGATGCGGCCGTTCTTCGACTGCAAAGTATCAGCGACGTCGGTGAGTCCGAGGATCTGAACTGCGCTCAAGTGCAGCGTGTCCTTCATGCCGAGAATCTCGGCGACCGGGTTGGGAATGGTGGCATCGACCCCCGTGGCCTTTTCGGCCTCGCGCGGAGGCGGCGCGTCGGAGCTCCCCGTTATCTCGACCATCGACAGTGCGAGTGGTGTTCCACCGAGCTGAAGGTCGACGGTCATCTGCTCGGGATCCTTCGTGTGGCGGGTGATCGTTCGCTGCACGGGGGCAAAACCCATACGTTTCGCCTGGAGCACATACCTGGGCGCCGTCTCGGGGAAGAAGATCTTGTAACGCCCCTCCTCGTCGGTGGTGTACGATCGGGTCCGACCCGAGCCGAGGGATGTCGCACCGACCTGAGCATCGGCGACGGGCTTGCCGGTCAGGTCCGTGACGCGTCCGGTGAGAATGTCAGCACGGGCTTCCGTCTGCGCGTGAAGCGCCGACGAAGCCAGGCAGACCGCTAAAAGGGAAATGACAGTTCGCAACAGCCAGCCGAGGGAAACTTCTCTATTATCAATGTCGGCGCGCGCTGGTGCAACACCCGGGATCGCCCGTCCGTCCAGGGCAGCGCGCGGTAGGCTACTTGCACGGCGAGCGGCATGACTCGATACATAGGCGCCCACACGATCGAAAACGGCGGCATCCATATGGCGGTTCTCCGAGCGGGGAACGCGGGGATGACCGCGATGCAGCTCTTCACTGCCATCCCGAAGTTCTACGGTGACAAGGCGACAATAAAGCCCGAGAGGGTGGCGCGCTTCAAGACAGCGCTGGCGAAGACCAAAATCAAACCGGCGAACGTCATCGTGCACGCGGCCTACGTGCTGAGCGTGGCGACACCCGAGGACGACAAGTGGGCGCGGGCGAGTGCGGGGCTCACGAAGGAGCTGGAGAGATCGAGCGCCCTCGGAGTAGGCGCCGTGTGTTTTCACCCCGGCTCAGCGGGAACGGGCGATCGCGCAGACTCCGCGAAGCGCATCGCCAAGGCAATCACGGTGGCACTCAAGACGATCGAATCCGACACGCGTCTCCTCGTGGAGAACACCGCGGGCGCTGGAAAGACGATGGGAAAGACCGCGCAGGAGGTGAAAGAAATCCTGGCCGGCGTTCCGGAATCGCTCCGGGCGAGGACCGGCTACGGACTCGATACATGCCACCTTTTCTCCTCGGGCTACGACATCACCGCCTCGAAGCAGGCGCTCACCGCGGTACTCGACGAATTCGAGGAAGCAGCAGGCGAGCCGCCCTCGTTCTTCCATCTGAACGACAGCGAGGGAGAGCTGGGATCGAACAAGGATCGCCACGTTCTCATAGGGGAAGGGCACATCGGGAAGCAGCCGTTCGAGTGGCTCATGCGTGACCGCCGCAGCAGCGATGTTCCTCTCATTCTCGAGACTCCTCAGCAGAACTACGAGATTGCTGACGATGACGACTCACCCGACCCGTACGATGTAAAAATGATCGAGCTGCTGGAGGGGATGGGGGCGTCGAAATGAGAATTTCC
>DASWBC010000295.1:0-5947 GCA_036390815.1 Gemmatimonadaceae bacterium | reverse complement strand
CTGGGCGTTAATCGGGCCGGGTAGATACCACGGAGGAACTTCCAACGGCTCGAAGTTGACGGCAACTTGCGCGCCGGGAAGCGCGGTGAATGAGGGGAAAATGCTCCTGGCATCGTTCGCTCGAGGGGCATCAGTGACGTTGCGCTCGGAGCATGCCGCCGCCAACAACGCGATGATTACAACACTGCCTGTCTTGAATACTCCATTCATCGATCCCTCCGTAGGTACGCTCTCAATCGAGCCGAACTGTTACGATGGCTACGATTAAGTAAGGCATGGAGGGGGCCAAACAAGGGGTTTTTACCTACTCCTTTCTGGCGACCAGGAGCATCTCGGATGAGGTTCGGCGCATCTGGTGATCGTTGAATCCGTCGTACGCCTGCTCTACGATGAGCCCGGCGTCCGCGCACAGCTCGGAAAGACGCGTGGCCGTGTACAGCCTGAGCCTGTGCTCGCGAGTGCCCTTCCTCGATCCTTTTCTCCACGTTGAATGCACAGAGAGAACTCCCGATAGCGAATCGAAGTCGCGCTCCTGCGCGAACAGCGTCCCATCTTGCGAGGTCCACCAATCGCGCTGGAGGAACCGCGCCATGACACCGTCCCTACTGCCGCCGTGCCAGACGAGCACTCCGCCCGGCCTGAGAACGCGCGCGAATTCACCGATCACGCGAATGTCGTCCGCTGGATGCGCGAAGAACCCGAACGATGTGAAGAGATTGAGCACGGCATCGAAGCGCCTGGTCCAGCGCGCTGGCATCTTTCGCATGTCACCGCGTGTGTATCGGAGTCTCGGGCCAGTGCCGCGCTTGCGGGCAACCGCCAGCAATTTGCTGGAGTAGTCGAAACCGTCCACATCGTATCCGGACTCGGCCAACAGATGCGCGTGTCTGCCCTGTCCGCACGGAACGTCGAGTACGCGCGCTCCCACGGGCAAGCCGAGGAGATCTATGAGACGCGCCGTTTCCTGACGATCGCGCTCGGGCGTAAAGAGCAGGCCGTACTCCAGCAGATAGTGGGCGTCGAAGGCGGACTCCCACCACTCGCTCGCCTTGCTCAGAAGAAAACTGGCTCGCGATAGGCGCCGAACACCGTCTCCATGGCGGCGCGGATTTCGTAGAGGGTGCAGTAGGCGCGGGCACAATCGAGGATGTAGGGCATCAGATTGCGAGATGTCCCGGCGGCCTCGCGCAGCGCGCTCAGCTGCTTCTCGACGAGCGCGCCGTCTCTGGTCGATCGCATCTTCGCCATCCGCTGCGACTGCTCGCGCTCGGTCTCCTCGGCGATCTTGAGCAGCTCGATCTCGAGCGCGGGTCCGTCCGTGACGAATTCGTTCACGCCAACGATGACCCGCCGATGCTGTTCGATCTCCCACTGCTGGCGCGCGGCCGACTCATTGATCTTCCGCTGGAGCCATCCCGTCTCGAGACCCCGCACGACGCCTCCAATCTCCGCGATCTGCTCGAACAGCTGTTCGGCTTCGCGCTCGAGCTCGGTCGTGAGGGTTTCGATGTAGTACGAACCGCCCAACGGATCGATGACGTTCGGAACCCCCGTTTCGTAGGCGAGGATCTGCTGGGTGCGAAGGGCCACCTGCACCGACTCCTCGGTGGGGAGCGCCAGCGTTTCGTCCATCGAGTTGGTATGCAGCGACTGCGTCCCGCCGAGTGCGGCGGCCATTGCCTGGTACGCGACTCGTACGATGTTGTTCATTGGCTGCTGTGCGGTGAGCGTGACGCCGGCCGTCTGCGAATGAAAGCGCATCATGAGCGAGCGCGGATCCTTGGCGCCGTAACGATCCTTCATATGCCGGGCCCAAATCCGGCGCGCGGCGCGAAGCTTCGCGATCTCCTCGAAGAAATCGTTGTGGATGTCCCAGAAGAATGAGAGGCGCGGCGCGAAGGTATCGACGTCGAGGCCGCGAGCGATTCCGCGCTCGACATAGGTGAATCCGTCGGCGAGCGTGAACGCGAGCTCCTGTGCGGCCGTCGAACCGGCTTCTCTGATGTGATAGCCGGAGATCGATATCGTGTTCCACTGCGGGACGTGCTCGGCCGACCATTCGAAGCAGTCGACGATGAGTCGGAGCGCGGGCTCGATGGGGTAGACCCATGCGTGCTGCGCCATGTACTCCTTGAGGATGTCGTTCTGGATGGTGCCACGGAGTTTCTTGGAATCGACGCCCTGCTTCTCCGCTGCGGCGATATAAAAACAGTAGAGAATGACCGCCGGCCCGTTGATGGTCATCGACGTCGAGACCTTGTCCAGCGGAATGCCGTCGAACAGCGTCTCCATGTCGGCGAGGCTCGAGATCGCGACCCCGCATTTCCCGACTTCCCCTTCGGACCTGGGATGATCGGAGTCGTAACCCATCAACGTCGGGAAATCAAACGCCACCGAAAGCCCGGTCTGTCCTTGTGCGAGCAGGAACTTGTACCGCTCGTTCGTGTCGTGCGCGCTTCCGAAGCCGGCGAACTGCCGCATCGTCCACAGGCGGCCGCGATAACCAGTTGGGTGAACGCCCCGTGTGTATGGATAGAAGCCGGGCATACCCAGCGCTTCGGCGCTGGTCTCAGCCGCATCGAGAGGTGAGTAGATCGGCTGGACTTCTTTCTCCGAGTTGGTGAACGCGATGTCGCGCACTTCGCCCTTCTCGTACTTCTTCCGCCACTCGGCGACTTCCTTGCGGAGAAGACGGAGCTCGGCACTCTGTTCCTCGATCGTCGCGATCAATTCGTTGTCGGCGGCGCCCTTGGAGCTTTGGCTTTTGAGTTTCGTCATTTGTCCTCTTCTCCACTTACGAGCTCGCCGCTCTGTCGCAACAACTCGTCAGCGACGGCAAACGGGGTGGAGCGTCCCTGTTCAACGGATGGCAGCTGCAGCTCGAGCCGACTCATCGTGGCCGTGTCCTTCCACAAGCGGACGCGGATCTTCTGCTCCACGATATCCATCACGCGCTCCCGCAATCGCTCGCGTCTGCGCGCGCTGAGCTTCCCGCTCTGCTCAAGATAAGCGAAGTGGCGGTCGAGTGCCGCCACGAACTCCGCGATTCCCTCTTCCTTGGTCGCGATCGCGCTCAACACCGGCGGCGTCCACTGGGCTGGGTTCGCCGCGGCAGCGGCTTCGCGCGCCGCACGCGCGGGATTCATGCTCTTGAGGTCGATTCCGTGGTGCGCCGGGACGCTCCCGAACGAAACGCCTTTGCGCAGTCCCAGCATCAGCTCGACGTCGTTCCGCAAACGATCGGCACCGGGTCGGTCGGCCTTGTTCACGACGAAAATGTCCGCGACCTCCATTACCCCCGCCTTGAGTGTCTGGATCGAATCGCCCGACTCCGGGACGAGGATCAACGCAGTCGTGTCGGCAGTGCGAGCGACGTCCAACTCTGATTGCCCAACACCTACGGTCTCGATCAGCAACCGGTCGAAGCCGAATGCGTCAAGGACGTCGGCCACTTCCCGCGTCGCGGCGGCGAGACCGCCGAGCGAGCCGCGCGTCGCCATCGACCGGATGAATACGCCGGGATCGAGTGCTACCCTCTCCATGCGAACGCGATCGCCGAGCAGCGCGCCACCAGTGAAAGGCGATGTCGGATCGACAGCGATAACTCCAACGGTGAGACCCGCGTCACGAAATCGCTTCACAAGGAGCGCGGTGATCGTGCTCTTCCCGGCGCCTGGCGGCCCGGTCAAGCCGATTCGCCGCGCCCGGCCGGTTCGCGGATGCAGATCGCTGAGTATCTCCTCGAATCCGTCGCGATGGTTCTCGACGATGCTGACGACCCGCGCCAGAGCCGCCGGTTTCCCGGCGTTGAAATCGTTCATCAACATCTTAGAGGACACGCGCGAGAATCCTCTCCTGTGTCCGCCACATCCGCGACGTGGTCCGTCCTTCGCCAGTCGGGTGATCGTGGCCAAGCACGTGAAGTGTTCCATGCACTACGAGACGCAACAGCTCCTCTCCAGCCGGAATGTCCTGCCGGCGCGCGTTATCCCGGGCTACCTCGGCGCAAATATAGACATCCCCCACGACGGCGCCGCGATTCCCGACCCGGCCGAGTCGGAACGAAATCACGTCGGTCGGGCCATGGTGGCCAAGGTAGCGATGATTCAGCTGCGACATCGTAGCCCGCCCGACAAACGTGATTGACAGCATGGCGTCCTTTGCGCGCTCCGCTTTGAGCGCGGCGACAGCGGCATCTCTTATTCTCGCGCGCGAGACACTGAGACGCCGTACACTCGACGAAATGTCTATCGCGAGCCCGCGCGGCAGCCCTTTCATCTGCGCAGCGTCGCGCGAGCCTGCTCAGGCGCCCGAATCTTCTGCGTACGCCTTGATGATCTCGCGCACCAGCCGGTGCCGGACGACATCGGCCTCGGAGAGATAATAGAACCCGATGCCTTCGATGCCTGGCAGTATGCGCTCGATCTGAACGAGTCCCGAATCTTCCCTCTTGGGCAGGTCGATCTGTGTCTTGTCGCCGGTGATCACAGCCCTCGAGTTAACGCCGAGTCTGGTCAGGAACATCTTCATCTGGGCGGTCGTCGCGTTCTGGGCTTCGTCGAGAATGACGAATGCATCGGCGAGCGTTCGTCCGCGCATGTAGGCGAGGGGCGCGATCTCGATGGTGCGTGTCTCGAGCGACTTCAGCACCCGCTCGTGGGGCATCATGTCCTCGAGCGCGTCGTAGAGCGGCCTCAGATACGGATCGACCTTCTGCTGCATGTCTCCGGGAAGAAATCCGAGGCTTTCGCCGGCTTCGACCGCGGGACGCGCGAGAACGATGCGACGGACGCGTTTCCGCGCGAGCGCGTCTACAGCGGCCGCGACCGCGAGGTAGGTCTTGCCAGTGCCGGCCGGTCCGATGCCGACGACGATATCGTCCTCCGCCATCAGCTTCATGTACTCGGCCTGGCCGCTCGTCTTCGCCTGAATGATCTTCCGGACACCGGGAAGAACGATGCGCGTTTCGTTGTCCACGCCGTTTCCGTTGCCCTCGCGCGGACCCTCCATGCTCATGCGAAGCACGTCGTCCGCGGTCATCGGCATTTGTTGCTTGGCGGTGTCGATCATGCGCTGGGCGATCGGTACCGCGCGGGCGACTGACTCCGCGTTCCCACTGATTGCCAGAGTCTCGCCGCGCAGTGCGATCTTGGCTCCCGTCTGACGGGCCAGCTCGACGAGGTTCTCGTCGTTGACACCGGCCAGCGTCAGCATGTCCGCCCCTTCAGTCGAGAGGCGCTGAATCGTTGTCTCTTCGCTCACGTCAATTCGTCATGGTCTGAAGATGGAGATCCCTCAGGTCTTCGGGTGGAATGGCGGAAGGCGCGTCCTCGAACAGCGCCGTTGCCGACGTAGTCTTTGGAAAAGCAATCACGTCGCGGAGAGAAGTCGCGCCCGCCAATACCATCGCTAGCCGATCAAAACCGAACGCGATTCCTCCGTGTGGCGGGGCTCCGGCGCTCAAGGCATCGAGCAGGAACCCGAAGCGAAGCTGGGCATCTTTCGCGTCGATACCC
This sequence comes from Gemmatimonadaceae bacterium, assembly GCA_036390815.1. Lineage (GTDB taxonomy): Bacteria > Gemmatimonadota > Gemmatimonadetes > Gemmatimonadales > Gemmatimonadaceae > UBA4720. Next base: position 431 of record DASWBC010000295.1, on the reverse strand, counting down.
AAAAGCCCCAGAACCTTTCGCTGGAGCGAAGGATCGTTGATACGGATACTTCCCCCACCCAGCTCCAGGCCATTTAGCACGACGTCATACGCGAGCGCGCGAACCTTCTCAGGCGCCGAATCGAGGAGCTCGAGGTCATCCGGGTGTGGCGACGTGAAGGGGTGATGCACCGAGCTCAACGTTCCGTCCTGCTCGCGGCCGAACAATGGAAAATCGGTCACCCAGAGGAACGATCGTTTGTTCTCGGGCACGAGCGATAGCCGCTGAGCGACATCCTGGCGCACGCGGTCGAGCGCAGGGTTGCTGACGCGGTCCTCACCGGCAACCAGCAGACACAACTCCCCCTCTCCGATCGCCAGTCGCTGCACACAGCTTTCGCTCAAGAACTTCGCGGCCGGCCCTTCGAGTCCGGTTACGCCTCGCTTCAACCG
>DASWBC010000294.1:0-4176 GCA_036390815.1 Gemmatimonadaceae bacterium | reverse complement strand
AAGCTGAACCCGTCGCCTTCATCGGGATGCGTCGCTTTCCAGGGTGTCGGCCGGGGAACGAAGGCTGGAACATTGAGGGCGTAAAGCTCGTAGTCCTCCGGAAATCTTCCGGCAATGTTGGCCCGCTCGCGCTGCATCGTTGGTGCGTAGATGAGCACGAAGAAGGCGACCACCAACAGGAGAAGCGCCCAGTGCCAAGCGATGGCGAAGCCGGCCGCGATCAGAAAGCTTCCGAAATAGAGGGGATTCCTGGTGTGAGCATAGGGGCCCGAGGTCGCGAGGCGCTCGTTCTTCGAGATATGGCCCGAGGCCCAGGCGCGAACGACGACGCCGATTAGAGCGATGACCCCGCCGACCGCCAGCGTCAGCGGCGTAGTTCGCGCAAAAATGAGATAGCCAATGCCGAGTATGAAGCCGAGTGGAAGTCTGAGACTCTTGGCAACCTCGGAATAAGTCAATCCGCCAGCTCCTTGAGGAGGTTTCGGGCGATGACGAGTCGCTGAATCTCGGAAGTGCCCTCGCCGATCTCGCAGATCTTCGCATCGCGGAACATGCGCTCGACGGCGTACTCCTTCGTGTACCCGTAGCCACCGTGGATCTGGATCGCCTTGATGGTCGTGCGCATGGCCAACTCTGAGCAGTAAAGCTTGGCGATCGCTGCCTGCTTGCTGAAGGGCTGCTTGTTCTGAGCCATCCACGCTGCGTGAAACATCAGGTGCTTCCCCGCCTCGATCTCCGTCGCGATGTCCGCGAGCTGAAACTGAATTCCCTGAAAGCTGGAGATCGGCTGGCCGAACTGCTTGCGTAGAGTCGAATAGCGGAGCGACTGCTCGAACGCACCTTCGGCGATGCCGAGTGAGAGCGCCGCGATCCCGACGCGGCCGGAGTCGAGCGTTCGCATGAAGTTGTTGAACCCTTCTCCCTCCTCGCCGAGGAGGTTCTCAGCCGGCACTTCGACGTCTTCGAAGACCAGCGACCTGGTATCCGATGCGCGCCACCCGAGCTTGTCCTCCTTCTTCCCGGACGTGAAGCCGCGCATGGAAGTCAGAGAATCATCGTGGCCGATGCCGAGGCCCTTTGTCTTGGCGAGATCGCTCGATTCCTTGGTCACGATGAAAGAGCTGATGCCCTTCGTTCCCGCGCCGGGCTCGGTCACCGCGGTCACGATGAAGATCTCCCCGACACCACCGTGCGTGATGAAGATCTTGCTGCCGTTGAGAACGTAGTGCGAGCCTTTGCGCACCGCGGTCGATCGTGTGCTGGCGGCGTCGCTGCCGGCGCTGGGCTCAGTGAGGCCGAACCCGCCGAGAACTTTTCCGGTTGCGAGCAACGGCGCATAACGCTTCTTCTGCGCCGTCGTCCCGAAGTTCACGATTGGTGACGTGCCAAGCGTCGTGTGCGCGGAGATAGTAATGGCGTGCGACGCGTCGATCTTCGCCATCTCGTTGATCACGATCATATAGCTGAGCAGATCGAGCCCTGCCCCGCCTAGCTCCTCGGGCCACGGAATGCCCAGCAATCCGAGCTCGCCCATCTTCTTCACGTTCGCCCACGGGAACTCGGCCTTCGCGTCGAGCTCCGCGGCGACGGGGGCCACCTCACCGCGCGCGAATTCGCGGACCATGTTGCGAACCGCGAGATGCTGCTCCGAGAAATAGAGTGAGTCTTCCATGGATCGGCCTACCGATTCTCCGCCGCGGTAAAGTTCTCCGGGTATAGCGAGACGCGAACGTAATTGTCGATGCGCAGATATTTCGCGGCGGCCCGCTGCAGATCGTCGATCGTAAGAGCCGAGATGAGCTTGTCACCGTCGGGAATCTCGGCCAGCGGCCAGCCGCTCTGGTCGAACGACGCGATCTGCGAGACCCAGTACCCGTTCTGCTTGATTGCAGTCTGTCGGGAACGCAACCCGGCTTCCTTCACCTTGTTCAGATACTCCGGTGTGGTCCCGAATCGCTTCACGCTGTCTATCTGTGCGAGCGCGGCCAGGGTGAGCGCTTCGAGCCGCTCGGGTGCGGACCCAAAGCCAATCGTAAACCGGTACGACGGCAGCGGGTCTCTGGACGCGCCCGGGCTCACACTCACTCCGTATGTCCCGCCCAGGTTCTCGCGCAACGCTTCGCGCAGCTTGATGTTGAGCAGCTCGGCGAGCGCGCTCAGATAGTACCGGTTTTTCCTGTTGTACTCGAAAGGACCGGTGAAGATGAGCGCCGTCCGCGCCTTCGGCTCTGTGCCCTTCTTGACGACGCGCTGAACGACGCCGGTTGGGGGACGAATTCCGGTATCGCGCCACGTTTCCTTGCGCCCTGTCGACGGGAGCGCCCCGAGCCATTTCGCGATCAGCGGCTTCATCGAATCGATCGTGAAGTTCCCGACGAAGACGAACGTGAAGCCGCTGGCGTCGGCGAATCTCTCCTTGTAGAAGTCGAACGACTTGGCGGGATCGATTCTGTCGAGCGTCGCGGCCGAGATCGGTTGCTCGCGCACCGAATGCTGCGCCAGGGTCACCTGCAGCGTATCGCTGAATGCCGCTTCCGGGCTCGCGCTGCGATTGACCAGAACTCCTCTGTAACGCCCGAGAAAGGTGTTGACCAGTGAAGTGTCGAGTCTCGGCTGGGTGAAGTAGAGATAGATGAGCTGGAGCATCGTGTCGGCATCGCGCTGCGACGCACTCCCCGATACTCCCTCGCTCAGGTCATCGATCGACGGAAATACACTGACCTGCTTGCCGGCGAGAAATTTCTGGAGGTCGATGACGGTGAATTTGCCGACGCCACTGGTGGTCGGAATGAGATCCGCGGCACTGGCGGCGGTAAACGCTGCGTCCGAAAGAAGCGACGCACCTCCAGGACTATACGATGTAAAGGTGATCTGATCGGCGTTGAAGTCGGTGGGCTTGAGGAGCACGCGAACGCCGTTTGAAAGCGTCCACTCAGTAATTCCGACTTCCCTGATCTGGCGCTCTGATACGACTTTGCCGCCTGTCGGATCCTTGTCGACGAGCTGCCGGGAGAGTGCAGTCTCGGAATAAGCCGTGATGTTCGCCCCTTTGACCGCGTCGAAAGCGAGGAGAAGCTCACCGGGAGCGGGATTGATTATTCCCGGCTTGTCGGGCGAGGTGGTCGCGAGAACCCGGTTCCGGTCGGTCATCCACTCCCCCGCCAGCTTGTTCACTTCCGCGAGCGTGATTCCCGGGAGCAATCGAGTGATCGCATCGAGGTCGTACTGAATGCTCGTGGATGGCTCGGACTCCAGGAACGCTGACGAGTACGCCTCGGCGTACACATTCGAGTTCGTTTTGTCGCGCTCGGCGTAAGCCTGCTCGATCCCCCGCTGCTGGTCCTTCCGCGCGCGATCCAGTTCCGATTGAAGGAATCCGAATTTCTTCACGCGCTCGCCCTCCTCACCGAGGGCGTTTAGCCCGCGCTGAATTCCGTTGTCGGCGACGACTGCGGTGAGCGAAAACGCCTCCGCGGACCGGACGAGATCGCCTTGCCCGGCATACGCGGTGATGAAGGGGGGATTGGGCTTCTGCGTGATCTCCGCGAAGCGGTCGTTGAGCATCGAGCCGAAGAGACCTTCGACCAGATGCTGTCTGTACGTCGCCGACGTTGTGTTGAGGCGCTTCGGCTGCTTATAAAGAAGCCTGATTGTCGACCGCGTCGCTTCTTTGTCGCTGTTGATCGAGACCAGCGTGCCGGCGTTAGGCGGGACCGGAAAGAGCGGTCGCGCTTTGGAAGCGGTCACCCGCGGAATCGCGCCAAGATAGCGATTGATGAGACGCTCGATCTGCCGCTTGTCGAAATCACCAACGGCGACGACAGCCATAAGATCGGGTCGATACCAGGTGTCGTAGAAGCGGCGGAGGGTCGCCGGCTTGTACGTTTCCAGGACAGACTTCAGTCCGATCGGGATGCGCTCACCATACTTTGATCTCGTGAACAGAACCGGAAACCACTTGTTCTGCATCCGGTTCTCCGCGCCCTGCCCCAGCCGCCATTCCTCGATCACGACGGGTCGTTCCTTTTCGATCTGCGCGGGGTCAAATGCGACATTGTGGGCCCACTCCGCCAGAATCTCAAATCCCTTGTCCACGATTGCGGCCGTGTCCGTGGGAATGGTGATCATGTACACTGTCTCGTCGAAGCTCGTGAACGCGTTGATGTCGGGACCGTA
>DASWBC010000293.1:0-4591 GCA_036390815.1 Gemmatimonadaceae bacterium | reverse complement strand
GTTGGTCTTCTTTCGTGAGCTGGATCCCGGCGCGGCCGCCCGCCGCCGGTTCGACAACAGAGTCTGCGCCAGGCTGTTTCTGTAATGCGAAAACCGTACGCGCCCGCTGAGGAGCGAGCCCCACATTCGCTAAGTCCTTTCCCAGCGAGCTTTAATACGTCTGTTTTCTCCGCTCCAGACCGCAACCGCGTCAGAGACGAATGCGTTAGGAGGGGCGTAGCGGATAGTTGGCGCGTACGGCCCGAGCCGTCAAGAGCCTTCTCGCTGCGCAGAGTTTTTTTTGCCCGTGAGTCGGGGCAAGGGTGATACAAAAACGACAGTCGGGTGACAGGAAATCGACATCACTCCAACAAACGAGAGGGTAGCTCGCAGCTTGAAGCTCGCAGCCATTAGCATCACTACGTCGGGACGTTACCGGCTCGGGTCGGGACACAAGCAACTGCCTTTGCCATCGCGCCATTGAGTGGCGTCCCGACGTTTGCAGCTAAGAGCTATCAGCTTTAAGCTGCCAGCTCCCCTCTCGTTCAGTTGCAGTTTCTTAGACCAGCCTTGCCCCGCAATTCGAGCAGTACTCCGCGCTCGCCTCGGACCGCGGCCCGCACCTCTCGCACACCGGCACGCCCCCGGCGCGCATCGACATCACCGCCTGCGATGTGTAACGCGCTTTGAGCGGCTCATAGTCGGAGTCGGAGATTTTTCCGGTCTGCCGATCGAACTCCAGCTCGCGCAGGGCTTCGACCGCTCCACTCTGCCGATCTCTCCCGGCTGCCGATGCGCGTGGCACCAGGGACACGTCAGCGCGATAGAGCGGATATAGCACGAAGCACAACGACGCAACCGCGAGCGCGGTGCCGATAAAGAGCGCCGTCATACGTCCCGCCTCACCGCCGCATCGAGCTCAGCGAGCTCTCCCGCGGTGGCGTCGATCTGAACTGTGTCGCCGGTGGTGACTGCCGGCGCGCGCGATTTCCAACGCTTGAGGAGGGCGGCGACGATCACGGCACCAGTACCGAGCGCGATGAAGGGCATCGTGTAGCCGACGAGATTGAATCCGCTTCTCAGCGGCGCCATCAGAACTTTCTCGCCGTACGCCGCCCTGAACGCGTTGAGAATTTCCTGCGCGCCATGGCCGCCGGCGACGAGACCCATCACGTCGGCGTGCATCGCGGGCGAGACGCTGCAGGAGAAATCGGTGGTGCGGCAGGTGTAGACGTCGAGGTTGCAACCACACTGGCAATGGATCTGGTGCTCGAGGTCGTCGCGCTGGGCATCCGTCATCGATGCTTGCGCTCCGGGCTTGGTTGGGAGCGTCACCGGCCGGTAGACATCGTTCGCGTCCGCCATCGGGCCGTTGAATGTCTGCACGGGCACCTGCGCCGCGCGGATTTTTCGGGGAAAAGCCGCCGCCGCGAGACCGAGCGCGGGGATCGAAAGAACGAACTTGCGGCGAGAGATTCTCACGTCACGCTCCGACAAGATCCGGCACGTGCTCGCCGATCGGGCGCGGCCTGAGCACGGCTGCATATCCGCTCTGCGCGCGCTGTCTGTCGGCGGCGGGCCACATCACCACGAGTCCGCCGAGCGCCATCAGCGTGCCTCCGAGCCAGACCCAGCGGACCAGAGGATTGAACGTCACCCGGACCTCCGCGCCATCCGCCCCGCGCACGCCGGCGAGGACGACGTACACATCCTGCTTGAACGATCCCATGATCCCGACTTCAGTCGAAGGCTCGAACGTCGGGACACCGCGTGAATCCACGTGCTGGCGCTTCTCGCTCGTGATGACGCCGGCGGGCTTCCCGTCGCGCGTGACGTCGAGCGCGATCGCCGTGACATCGCGATTGAGAATCGTATATCGAGAGATCCCCTGGCTCAGGAAAGTCCAGCGATGTCCCCACGCGTCGGTCACGGCCCTGGTGTCGCCGGCGTTCAGCGTCAGGTCGAACTCGCGCTTGAACGCCAATCCGGCGAACGCCGCGAACACCACGACCACACCGAGGTGGACGATGTACCCGCCGTATCGGCGCCGATTTCGCGCGACCAGTCGCGGCAGCGCGATCAAGCGTGACTCGCCGTACATGTTATGCCTGGCGTTCACGCCCTTGTAGTACTCCTGGACGATCGTCGCGACCACGAGCGCGCCGAACGTATACGAGAGGAGCGCCGCGAGGTTGTGGACGCCGAGCGCGAAGAAGAGAATTCCGATCGTTGCCGCGGATGTCACCGGAATCAGGAATTGCCGCTTGAGATTCGCGACCGACGCCCGGCGCCACGCGATCAACGGGCCGATTCCAGTCAACAGCAACAACAGGAGTCCGAGCGGAATGTTGACCGTGTTGAAGAAGGGCGGCCCCACCGTGATCTTGTTGCCGCGCACCGCTTCGCTGATGATCGGGAAGAGCGTCCCCCACAGCACCGAGAACGCGATTCCAACGAGCACGAGATTGTTGTAGAGGAATGCGGCCTCGCGACTCACCATGCTCTCCAGCTCGGCCGTCGATCTCAAATCCTGGAGCCGCGTCGAGACGAGATACGCAGTCACGACTATCGCCAGAATCAGGAACGCCGCGAACCACTTCCCTACCGGCGATTGCGCGAACGAGTGAACGCTCGAGATCACGCCGCTTCGGGTAATGAACGTCCCGAAGATCGAGAGCAGGAACGCCGACACGACGAGCGTGACGTTCCATTTGCGTAGCATCCCGCGCTTCTCCTGAACCATGATCGAATGCAGAAACGCGGTATTGACCAGCCAGGGCAGCAGCGACGCGTTCTCGACGGGGTCCCACGCCCAGTATCCGCCCCACCCGAGCTCGACGTACGCCCACCACATCCCGAGCACTATTCCGACGGTGTTGAAGAACCACGAGAGCAACGCCCACCGTCTGACCGCCGCGAGCCACTCGGCGTCCAACCGCCGTGTGAGCAGCGCCGCGATCGCGAACGCAAATGGAATCGACGTGCCGACGTACCCGAGATAGAGATTGGGCGGGTGGATCGCCATGCCGGGATTCTGCAATTGCGGGTTCAGCCCGCGGCCGTCAACGGGAATGAAATCGAGGCGCTCGAACGGGTTGGAGCCGAGGCAGATGGTGGCGAGAAAGAAAACCAGGATGAGCGCCAGCGTGCCCGACACGTACGGCATCAACTCGCGATTGCGGGTGCGATTCGTCCAGAGCACGATCGACGAATAAATCGAGAGAATCAGCGCCCAGAACAAGAGTGAGCCCGATTGTCCGCCCCAGAACGCGGTGATCGTGTAGACCTTGGGGAGATTCGCGCTCGTGTACGACGCGACGTACCTGATCGAGAAGTCGTGGGTGAGGAGCGCGGTCCAGAGTCCGAGGGACGCGAGGACGACCATCGCCAGCGTCGCGTAGATCGCGCGTTCTCCGCTCTCGATGAGATCCGCTCGGCGCATCTGTCCGCCGGCGAACGACACCGTGGCCGCCCAGGTAGCCATGAGGAGCGCGACCCAGAGGGACAACTCGCCAACCAGGATCACGCCCGCTGCTCCGCTTTCTTGTATCCCGGAGTGTCCTTGTACTTGTCGGGCGCGTTCTCGTAGCGCGACGCGCATTTGGCGAGGAGCGTGGTCGCGCGGAACGTGTTGTCGCGCCCGAGCCGCCCTTCGACGACGACATCGACGCCGTCGGTGAAGGTGTCGGGAGTGATGCCACGGTAGACGACGTCGTATGTCTGGGCGCCGTCGGTCATCTTGAACGCGACCTGCATGCCGCCGGGAGCGCGGACGATCGAGCCGTTGACCACGCGGGCGCCAACCTTGACGCCGGTCTCATAGAACGTCGGATCAACTTTGGTTTTGGCCGAGAGCTCGCCGGGCGTCAGATAATACACGCCGGTGTCCTTGATCGCGCTCGCCGCGAGATAGCCGGCCGTGCCGATGACCAAGGCTCCGCCGATGAGGAATTTCGTGCGTGGCTTCACGGAATCAAATATATGGAACCGCACGGCGTTTCTGGAGCGCATTCCTATCTACGTCAACCGACGTATACGCGCGCGCTACGTCAACTGACGTATTCGCGCGCGGACCTGGAGACCGCATAGTTGCTGCACCAAGGCACACGCGCAGGCATCTCCGCCGTCGCGACGCCTCAAAAAATGGAGCAGCAATGCGATTCATTTTCACGCTGTGCGCAGTCGCGCTGATGACGCCCGCGGCCGGGTTCTCCCAGATGTCCGCGCCCGCCCAAGCCCGCGTGGATGCCGGATCCCGGGTGCGAATCGCCGCCCCGGTGTTCGGGACGGAGAAACAGATCGGCACTGTCGTATCGGTGACGCGCGACACACTCGTCCTGCGGCAAGGGGCGAGCACGAACAACCGATCGGTCGCGACGTCCGACATCACGACAATGGAAGTCTCGTGGGAGCAGCACACGCACAAAGCCAAGGGAGCGATCTGGGGACTCCTGATCGGTGCTGGTGGTGGTGCCATCGCCGGATACGCCTCCTACTCGGAGCCCAAGTCCTGCGCGGATTTCAGCTGCATTGGCAGCATCTTTGGACCCTCCTCAAAAGGGAGCAGTGCACTGCTCGGGGGAGTCTTGGGTGGGATCGTGGGAACGGTGGT
>DASWBC010000292.1:0-6674 GCA_036390815.1 Gemmatimonadaceae bacterium | reverse complement strand
GCTGTACCGGGCCTCTGAATTCGTAACCGCTTATGAAATTGACAAAAGCGGGCGAGTTCTGAAAACCCTGCGGACTGTTGTTGGAAGACACTTCGATGACTGCCCCAAGACGTCCACCGAGCGCCGTGGCTAGAGCTTCCGCATCGCGACGTGCCTGCGCAAGCGCTTCACCGTAACGTTGTCGCTTCGCTGAATCAGCGCCGCTTGCTTCGAACGTTGGAGGCGTTGCGGAGCTGGCGCCGGCTGCAATTGCCGCAACCGCAAGTGGTGTTATCTGATCGATTCTACTTGGCTGTACACGCAGCACGTAACGGGCGATGAAAGACGTCTGCGATGAACTTCCGGGAAATCCGTTGCCGTTCGGCGCGGGCGCAACGCCGTACGGCACCGACACGATCGCATCGCTGCCACCGCCGAACGGCTGAAGCGCAGTAGTAACCGCCTGGAGCTTTTGTGACGCACGCCGGGCCGCTTCGGTGGGTGTCTCGCCCGAGCCTTCAACGGTGATGTACAGCGCTGCCCGATCCGGTGCCATCCGAGTCGTACGGGTTGCGGTGACCACGATTCGCGGCTCTGGATCGCTCGCGTCCATGCGTGCGCCCTGACCCTGCGCGAGTGACGGCAGCATTGCGAGCGCCATCACGATTGAGTTACGCATCCGACCTCCTTGTCCGAGAAGCATTCACGCTTGAACCGCGGTCATTGCGCACGAGAGCTGAGGAGCCGAGACAGTCGCCACGGCGAGCCCGTCGCTCAGAACTCGAGCGTCGAGATGTACTGATAGTCGCGTTTGACGCTGTCGAGAGGCGTGCCAGGATATGATTCCTGCTCGACGTACAGAAACTTGTCGTCGATGTGGTCGATGTTCGCGAACAGACGCCTGAAATCGAGGACGCCTTTCCCGAGATCCGTGTCATGCTCCGCGCCGATACCGGGAACGTCCTTGATGTGAAAGAGCCAGTATCGTGAGCCATAGCGCTTCTGGTAGTCGTACACATCAGCGCCTGCCAATGCGAGGTTGCCGGTGTCGAGTTGAAGACGAACGTAAGCTGGGTCGGTGCGTTCTGCGATCACGTCGTAAGGCACGACGCCATCGATCTTTCTGTAATCGATCGATTCGTCGTGAAACGCGATCCGAATGCCGCTGGGGAGCGCGTGGCGCCCCGCCTCATTGAGGCGGTCGGCCCAGTGGCGGTAATCGTCGAGCGTCGGTTTGTCAGTTGGAAGGCTCGCGAGGACCAGGTACTCGTGGCCAAGTATCTTCGCATTCTCGATCTCCCGATCGAGATTATCGAACGACTCGCCGCCCAGGTGCGTAGATGGCGCACGCAGGCCCAAGCGGTCGAGAACAGCTCTCAATCGTTGCGGCGGCATCCCGAAATTGTTCATGGAGCTGAGCAGCTCGACGTCCTTGTAACCTGCCTGGGCGATCGCGCCGAGCGTGCCCTCGAGATCACGCCGCGCGTCGTCGCGCAGAGTGTAAAGCTGAAGTCCCACTCGACGGAGACGGCGCGTGGTAGCTGACATGCTCCCCAATTTTGGCGCGCATCCCAGCTGCGGCGCTACCGCCGCAAGGCCGAGGGTCGAGAGAAATGTTCTGCGGTCCATGTGATATCCCCCTATATGCGATCGGCGACGATCGCTGTACGTAGCAGAGAACTTCGGTCACGCCCTGCATCACCTCAGTGGCATCTTACTGAATCCCGACCACCGCCGTTGCGCCCAGCTCGTGCGCGTGCTGCAGCATCAGGTCGTAAGCCTCGGCGCGCGTCCGCTCGCACAGCTCCTCGAACAGCGTGATGTTCCCGCCGCCCAGAGTCTGGAGCGACGCGCCGATAGTTCCGAAGATGGAACGGGATCGCACCGTCACGCCGCGTACGACGCCGAGCGTTCGAGTCGCACGGTAGCCTTCAACAGTGAACGCTGTGGAGGTCATCGAGTGCGTAATGGGTCGCACGGTCATTCAAATCCTCCGTCACTGGAAATTGGGGGCGAACAGCGCGGTCCCAGCCGGGCTCCGGCAGAATCACCGCGAAAAGGATATTGTATGTGGCGAACAAATGACAGGCTGACGCACTGGCCGGCGAAAACATCGCACCGGGAGACGCCATGACGAAGAGCAACTTCTCGCGACGTGAATTTCTGGAAATGAGCGCGGCGGCGGCAGGAGGATCGGTTGCGGCGAGAGGCGTGCTCCTGAATCCGGAACCGCTGCACACCCCAACGCGACCGGCCGCCCCCAGTGACACCGTACGGTTCGGCATGATCGGCGTAGGCATGCAGGGCTCCGGTCTGCTCGGCACATCGATCACGCTTCCGGGAGTCGAATGCGCCGCCGCTGCCGACCTCTACGATGGTAGGCACACTCTCGCGCGCGAGATCGTCCGGCCCAACCTCCCTGTCACCCGCCGCTATCGGGAGCTTCTGGACAACAAGGACATCGATTGCATCGTGGCGGCGGTCCCCGATCACTGGCACCGGCAGGTGGTGATCGATGCCGTTAGCGCGGGGAAGGACATCTACTGCGAGAAGCCGATGTCGCACAGCGCCGCCGACGGCGTGGCGATGGTCGACGCTGTGAAGAAGAGCGGTCGCATCGTCCAGATCGGCTCGCAGCGCGTGAGCTCCCAGGTCTGCGCCAAGGCGAAGGAGATGATCGCACAGGGAATGCTCGGCGATCTCATGCTGGTGGAAGGGTACATGGGCCGCAACGATCCGACAGGAGCCTGGCAGTATCCGCCGCCGTTCGATCTCTCTCCTCAGAACCTCGACTGGGACACCTGGCAGGGTACTGTTCCGAAAGTGCCGTTCAATCCCTTGTACTTCGCGCGCTGGCGCTGCTGGAAGCAATACGGAACGGGGGTCGCGGGCGATCTCCTCGTGCATTTGATCAGCGGAATGATGTTCATGCTGGGGATCAACGAGGCGCCGCGACACGCGTCGGCGGTGGGAGGGATCAGGCACTGGAAGGACGGACGCAACATGCCCGACGTCCAGGCGGCCGTGTACTACTTCGGCGACCTCCCGGTTTACATGCGCCTCAATCTCGCCTGCGAGATGCCGGAGACATATCGGATTCAGGGATCGAAGGGACTTCTCGAGGTTGGTGGGTCGAGCCTGAGCTTCACCCCGCAGCTGGGCATCAACACATATCCCAGCTACTACACGGGGAGTTTTCCGCGCGCGATGCGCGAAGAGTACGAGCGCCAGTGGCACAAGGAGAACGATGAGAAGCTGGCAAAGCTGGCGGTTCAGGAATCGATCTCGTACCGCATGCCCGACTTCGACGACACCAGACCGCATCTCGCGAACTACTTCAACGCCGTGCGCTCACGGAAACCCGTCGTCGAGGATGTGGTGTTCGGCCATCACGCGGCGCTGGCGTGCCACATGGCGAATGAGTCTTATTTTCGGGGCGGCTCCGTCACGTGGGACGAGGCCTCGAAGACAATCAAGGGGTGACGTCTTACCTCGAGCAGGTGCTCACGGATTCCCGGCAAGATATTCCCGCAGCCATTGCCCGAGCGCGGCGAATTCCATCTTGCGCCGTTGAATCTGTTCCGGCTGCTCGCCGAGCCAGGCAATGAGCGTGTCGTTGGCCCCGTGGGCCCAGCTTTCAACGATCCTCAGCTCCACTCCGCTGAAGTATTGAGCGGCGTCTCCGCTTTGCCAATCGGCCCGGGTACGCCGCTCGAGGCGAGTAGCCAATTCCGTCACTTCTGCTCGCTGATCGGTAAGGGCACGCTTCCACTCGGATAACACCGCCAGCTGCGCAGATTCTCTCTTTGCCTTTTCCTTCGCGTTCGCGAGAGCCGTTTCATTGGCGGGAACCTGTTCGGCAAACCATTCAGGAAGGCGCTGTAACGCGCGCCCCAATGCTGCTCCGCCCCAGTTGAGCGCGGCAATGCCGTCATCGATCACACCGGGATAGTCGCTTGGAAGCATCGGCTGCCGAGCTACGCGGTGCTACGGTCGCCGGCGGATCGGGCGGAATTCCGGCCGACTCGTCCGAGGAGATAGCCCGCGCCGAACATGACGGCTCCGACCACGAGAGACCCAACCGCAAGCGTAGTCATCGCCGGCAACTCTTGACGAGTCTCCACGCCCTGCCTGGCGAAAAGCGCGAGGACGACGATCACCGCACCAAACGACATGAGAATCCCGCCAATACCCATCAAACCCGCAGCTAATCCTGAACGCATCGATGCCCTCTATGGTGTCTGACTGATCCAACTGGTAATCGTAGTCGCTACGCTCGCATCGCGTAAGCAGCGCGGCCGAGCTCGAACCGGATCACTCCGGGCTCGGACCCGCCGTCGACGAGAGTGAAGCCACACTTGCGGAGGACGCCGATCGAACCCTCCAGCTCAGGCAGGGTTTCCGCGATGACGCGTCGCACGGTGGGAGCGCTGAATGCGCGGGCGAGAAGGCCGCGGACCGTCTCCGTGGCGTAGCCGCGGCGGTGTTGATCGCTCACGATACCGTAACCCACTTCGATAGTACCGTCAGCCAACGGCGGACCCTTGTATCCCACGCTCCCTATCAGTGTGCGACCCGACTCGCCGCGCGAGAGTACGACAAAGTAGAGCCACCACGGTGCCTGCTCAGGTTCCTCCGGGAATCGATCCAGACTGTAGCGGAGCGCAGCAGAATCCAGATACGTCGGGGGCCATGTGGGTGGAACCGTCGCCCCCAGACTCGAGCTTAGAGCATGCGAGCTTACGAGAGCAGCGCGGATCATGTCGCGAGTCGCGGGAATGATCTCGAGGCGCTCGGTGACGATCACTTTCCCGGACGTCAGCCCGCGTTCTCCGGGATCCGAATTCATTGTGTCGCGCCCCTTTTTTTTACCGTTGGATATCGCTGTGCCCACGCTCCCGCATGAACGCCGCGAGGCTCCCGGCCGCCTGCGTTCGAACGCGATTCTTTACGAAGCCAGACCATCCAAGCAACCGTCCGGTCGGGCCGAGCGCCTGCGATGCCCAGGCCCAGAAATCGAAGCTGTCGTGGTGCCGAACGATTTTCCCGTCTTTGAACTCGAAGCGGGCGTCGATCTTGTTGTGAACCCGCCGGCCAGTGGCTGAGAACGTGTACCAGGCCTCCCAGTGCGCCCGCCCGGTGGAGTCGTCGGCCTCGATGTCGCGGAACTCGATCCTGAGATCTCTGCCACGCTCGCAGAGCATCTGCCACATCCCGTCTGCTCGTGCTCCTTCGAGATCCGGGAAGACCTCGTCCGAGAATCTGACGGCGGGATGATAGCACGCCGCCATCCCGCGTGCGTCGCGATTTCCGAACGACGTGTAGAACTTGCGAATCAGCTCGGCGTTGCGGTGCATGAATCCCTTTTCCAGTGGTGCGCGAATCTATCGCTCGGACCACATCTCCTGCATCGTCGCCATCATCGGTCGAGCACCTCACGAATTTTTCTTCCGAGTGCTTCCGAAGTGAACGGCTTGTTCAAGAGAGCGATCCCGGGATCGAGCACGCCGTGATGGACGATGGCTTCATCAGTGTAACCGGACATGTAGATCACCTTCAGCCCGGGTCGGCGCTGGACAAGTTGTCTGCTCAGCTCAGGTCCGCTGGCACCGGGCATCACGACATCCGTCAGGAGGACGTCAATCGCCGGATTCTCCTCGAATCGACGAAGGGCTTCGCCTGCGTTTGCGGCGACGAGGACGACGTAGCCCAGCTTCTCCAACAGTCTCCTGGTCAACTCGCGAAGCCCTTCCGCATCCTCAACAACGAGCACAGTCTGGGTCTTGTCGGGCGACCGCGTCACCGGGGCCGGTGCATCCACGACTATCTCTGTGGCATCCGCCCTTGGAAGATATACCTTGAACGACGTGCCCATGCCGACTTCGCTGTAGACATTGACAAACCCTCCGCTCCGCGCGACGGCGCCGTGGACGGTTGCGAGGCCCAGCCCCGTGCCTTTGCCAACCTCCTTGGTCGAGAAGAACGGCTCGAAGAGCCGGGCCTGAATCTCAGGCGTCATACCGGTTCCCGTGTCGCTCACTGTAAGCATGACGTACTCCCCCGACTTCACGGAGACGCGTGTCTTCGCGTAGCTCTCGTCGAGCTCGACGTTGGCTGTCTCGATCGTCAAAGTGCCGCCGTTCGGCATCGCATCTCGCGCGTTCACCACGAGGTTCATGATGACCTGCTCCAGCTGTCCCCGATCGGCCTTCACGAGGGCGCGCCCGGGCACGAGTCCCAGCTGGACCGTTATATCTTCGCCGATGAGGCGGCCGAGCATTGGCCGCAGCCCTGCCACGATCTCGTTGAGGTCCAGCAGCGTGGGCTCGATGATCTGCTTGCGGCTGAATGCCAGCAGCTGGCGCGTGAGCTCCGCGGCACTCCTTCCCGCTTTTTGTATCTCCGCAATGTCCGGTCTGCGCTGGTCATCCGGGGCACTATCAGTCAGCAGAAGCTCGCAATATCCCAGAATTGCAGTCAGCAGATTGTTGAAGTCGTGCGCGACGCCGCCGGCCAGCCGTCCGATGGCCTCCATCTTCTGAGCCTGCTGAAACTGCTCCTCCAGAGTGTGGCGTTCAGTAACGTCCTGAGAAATACCGACGCCACGGACCGGCTCGGCGTTTTCGCCGAGGAGGATGCGGCCCGCGCCGCTCAGCCACCGCACCGAGCCGTCAGGCCAGAGCGATCGGTTCAGT
>DASWBC010000291.1:0-4066 GCA_036390815.1 Gemmatimonadaceae bacterium | reverse complement strand
GACAAGCGCAAACGAAAGAGTTCCGCCACGATCGCACAACCGGTCGAACCGCGCGATCTCACGTCGAGGGAACGTGACCTGCTCTCGCTGCTTCTCGGTCATACCTCCTTTGACGGTGCCAGTGAGCTCGCCGCACAGGTTGCGAGAACAAGAGTTGCCGGCGGCTTTCCGACACTCCTCGACCTGAACGTGCCGAAAACCACGCCCGCGTCGCGCTATGCGCCGAGGCTCATCCCCGTGCGCGCGTTAGTCCATTCTCCGGGTGGCGAGCTGCTCGGTGAGATTCTCGTTTGGGTAAGAGATGGCTACCTCTCCGCCCTCGAGTACGCGTGGTACACGGACGATGCTCCCTCTGAGATGCCTCCGTTGGACCACCTTCGGGTCGAGAGACATGATCCCGAATCGCCTTCGCGCGGCGTTTGAAGCCCGTTAACGCGCAATTGTGACATGACAGCGACCCCGCCCCGGCACAGCTTTGGCTAAGTTGTAATTAGACAGACAACATGCCTGCCATCGACCCCTCCCTCTACATCAATCGCGAGCTTAGCTGGCTCGAGTTCAACGCCCGGGTTCTCCACGAGGCGTTCGATCCCAGAAACCGGCTGCTCGAACGGCTCAAGTTCCTCGCGATCTTCAGCACCAACCTCGACGAGTTCTACATGGTCCGGGTTGCGGGCCTGCGCCGCCAGATTGCGTCCGGCGTGCAGCACGTCCCGCCCGACGGGATGTCGCCCGCTCAGCAGCTGGCCGCAATCATCGAGCGCGTCGCCGAGCTGGTTGAGCAGCAGCGAAAATGCCTGTACGACGTGTTGCTCCCCGAGCTGGAACAACACGGAGTCAGGATCGTGCGGATCGAGGAGCTGACTCCTAATGAGTGGCAGGTTGTCGATCAGTTTTTCGAGTCACAGGTCTTTCCGGTGCTCACTCCCCTCGCCGTCGATCCCGGGCACCCATTCCCGTACATCTCCAACCTTTCGCTCTCACTCGCAGTCCAGGTTTTCGACCCGGCCACGAATGCCACACGCTTTGCGCGCGTAAAAGTGCCGAAGGTCCTGCCGCGGTGGATCCCCTTTGGCCGTCCGAACCAGTACATACCGCTCGAGCGCGTGATCGGGGCTAACCTCGGAGCGCTCTTTCCCGGAATGGAAATACGCGGCCACAGCACATTCCGCGTCACTCGATATTCGGACCTCGAGCTCGCCCATTCCGACGAAGACGAAGATCTGCTCACGATAATTGAGGAACAGGTCTTCCAGCGCCGTTTCGCGGAAGTGGTTCGTGTCGAAGTGCAGAAAGGGACGCCGCCGGAGCTGCGTGAGCTGCTCCTCGGTGAGCTGCTCGAGGATCACCCTCCGGAAATGCCAGCTCTCACTGAAGGGGATCTGGTCGAGACCGGACCGCTGTTGGATCTGGGCGACCTGATGTGGCTGGCGACAATGGAGATCCCCGAGCTGCGGGATCCGCCATTCATTGCTGTCACGCCACCCGAGCTGCGGCTGGACTCGTCGCGCTCCATCTTCGACGCAATCCGTGAGCGGGACATCCTCCTCCATCACCCATTCGATTCGTTCTCTTCCTCGGTCGAGCATTTTCTTACTTCTGCGGCGGTCGATCCGAATGTGCTCGCGATCAAGATGACGCTCTATCGCACGTCGGGCGACACCGCGATCGTGCGCGCGCTCACAGAGGCGGCCCAGCGCGGCAAGCAGGTTGCCGTCCTGATCGAGCTGCAGGCCCGATTCGACGAAGTCAACAACATCACCTGGGCGCGCACACTCGAAGGTTTCGGAGTGCATGTAGCCTATGGGCTGCCCGGTCTCAAGACGCACACGAAGACCGTTCTCGTCGTAAGGCGAGAGCCCGACGGCATTCGGCGGTACTCGCACATTGGGTCCGGCAACTACAACTCGAAGACTGCGCACGTCTACACTGACCTCGGCCTGTTAACCAGCAGCCCGTCGATCGGTGCCGACCTGACCGATCTGTTCAACACACTCACGGGCTTTTCCCACCAGACCGAATACAGAAATCTGCTGGTGGCGCCGGCCAACATGCGCCGGCGATTCACGGAGATGGTTGACAGGGAGGCGGACAACGCCGCGGCTGGGAAGCCCGCGCGGATAATCGCGAAGATGAACGCTCTCGTCGACGCCGATATCATCGAGCACCTGTACGCCGCGTCTCAGGCTGGCGTCGAGATCGACCTGATCGTTCGAGGGATATGTTGCCTTCGACCAGGCATTGCTGGAATCAGTGATCACATCAGGGTCATCAGCATCGTCGGACGATTCCTGGAACATTCGCGAATTTTCTATTTCGCGAACGCCGGAGCCGAGGAGCTGTATTTCGGATCGGCGGACTGGATGCCCCGCAACTTTGATCGGCGCGTGGAAGTCATTACTCCGGTGGAAGACGCCTCTCTGCATCCGCGGATCTGCTCGCTGCTCGATACCTTGCTCGCCGACAACAGACAGGCCTGGGATCTGGATTCGGAGGGCACCTACGTGCAGAGAAAGCCAGGTGACGGCCCGGTCATTTCCGCCCACGAGCGCTTGCTGCAGTATTCCTGGGGAGTTCCGCCGCAGGCACCGCCGGACCCACCGCCCGACGTGATTCAGCGCGCGCGCGAGAAACTTGCCCGGCTGGCAGCCGAGGCCTAGTCGGCGGCGCCGACCTCGTCATCGTAGGTCGTCACAGCTCCGTCCGGCGCCACGATTTCGACCGGAACGCCCGCGACCTCGGACAGCAATCTGGATTTGCGGCTCGCTCCCCAGATTTCCAGCCGCAGGTTTGCGCCTTGTCGCGTGGGCACGGCTGTGAGTCTCAAAGCGCGCTCCATCCAGCGGACCCTGATCTCCGCAACGGCGTTGGCGTGACCGCGGTCGAAGCCATCGGCAACGCGAAGAATCGCCGCCAGCCTCTTGATCGTGTCACGCATTGATTTCTCGAGGCCGCCATAATTCGTGTGCTTCTTCTTTGGCTCGGCGCCCCGATGATAACGCGCGACGTTCGCGGCCATCACCTGCTCGGCTGGCGTCATCCCCAGCAAGTCGGCGTGCTGTATCAAGTGGTAGGAGTGCTTGTTGTGCTTGTCGTAGCTGATGTGATACCCGATGTCGTGAAGCAGGGCGGCGTCGGAGAGCAGCCTTCTGTCATCCGCCGCGCAGCCGAGACGCTGGCCGATGGAGTCGAACAGCTGAAGCGCCAACTTCTGAACGTGCTTCGCGTGCGGCTCTTCGTAATGCGATCGCTCGGCCAGCTCTCGCACTGAGCGCTCACGCGCTTCGCCGGGATCCGCGGGCGCGGGCGCGACGTGCGCGCTCTCGAGCAGGATTCCTTCCCTGATGCCATAGCCGGAAATCACCAGCTCCTTCGCCTCCACGCGGGCCGCGACTTCGGCCGCGACCGCGAGCCCGGCCACGATGATGTCGCTCCTCGCCTCGCTCAGTCCCGGAACCGCCTGCCGCTCTTCCTGCGACATGTTGTGCAGCATGTCCACCATATGCTCCAGGTCGATGCGCGGAATGACGGTTCCATGCACGGTCTTCGCGCTCTCCATTCCGACTCGCGCGAGGTAAATCGCCGCGAGGCTGGTGAAGGTTCCGCCCGAGCAGGTGATCCGCGCCGCGTGCCAGTGGCGCGCTGAAAGGTGGCGGCGCAGCTCCAGTCGAACGTACTTCCGGAGCTTGCGCATCCCTTTCTTTTTTCCACCGGGGCCGAGGTACTGCTCGGTCATGCGAATGGCCCCCATGGGCAGTGAGATCAGCCGCTCGACAAGTCCGTCCGCGCTGAGCGCCAGCTCCAGCGACCCGCCTCCGATGTCCATGACCACGGCGCGACCAACCCCGAGGTCGAAATGCGCCAGCGCGCTGCGAAAGCTGAGACGCGCTTCGTCCTCGCCACGGAGAACTCTCACCTTGAGGCCAGTCTCCGCCCGCACCTGCTTGAGAAACTGCTCGCCGTTGCTGGCTTCCCGCACCGCGCTCGTGGCCACGACTTCAGTGCGCTTCACACCGAGCTGGGTCGCGAGCGTCGCCATTCGTGTCAACGTGCTGAGCGCATTCTG
>DASWBC010000290.1:0-2865 GCA_036390815.1 Gemmatimonadaceae bacterium | reverse complement strand
ATCGCAGTGGTTCTCATGCGCATAACGTCGCACCCTGCGCCGGCGCGGCGGGTGCGCGGCGTCACCGGGCGAAAGTGATCTGGCCGCGCGCGTTGTCGGCAAGCTCACCGTCCAGATCTGCCGGTTCGTGCGGTGCGTTCTCTCCGCTGTGCTCTTCGCGTCCCACCCCGCGGTAGCCGAGCGACTCCCACGCATCGATCACCCCGATGCGCTCAACCTGATCTTCCGTGGGCCGATCGAGATGTTTTGCGTCCATGAGACCTCCGCTCCGAAACTTCGGCTCCTCACTGCGCAATGGGTGCGGCGGCGGTCACGGATGCCGGTGGCCGGCGATCACTCGAGCGGCGAAACGTCGACACCATGACGGCGGCAACGCTCGAGCACTCCCGGCAGCTCGCTCTCGCGATGACCACCGACGACCGCAACCGCGAACGCCGCCAACGCTTCGGGCGTGTCGTTCTTCTCGGTTCCGGCGAGATACGGAGCAAGCCGCGCATACGCACTCGAGAAGTCGCCGGCAACCAGATCAGCACGGCTCTCGATCACGGTCGCGTCGCCATCGATCCACGTGTTCATGTCGCGATCGAGCAGGCGCCGCGCGCGTTTGAGCGCTTCTCGAGCGCCCGGGGCGTCCCGCTGCTCCAGGAGCGCTCGACTGAGCGCGAGCTGAATCGCTGAGTCGAGGTAACGCGTCTCATAGTCCGTTACGATCTTCCTGAGCGAACCGCCGATCTCGAATCCGAGCCCGAACGTGGTCGTCATCGCCTTCGCGTCCGCAGCGCCCCGCAACGTCGTCACTGCCTCCAATGACTTCCCGCTTGCAAGCAGCGAAAGACCGCGGTGGAGCATGGCCCGCTTCGCGTCATGCTGCTCATCATAGAAATAGACGAGCACTTCGCCATCGGGATCGAACGTGAACGTATCCGGCTGGAACGGCAGATCGAGACGCGTGTCGATGCGATCCGCGGGAAGTTGCATGCGATTCCTCGCGACGGTGCCCGGCGCAGCACCTGCGGGCGCGACCTGCACCGGCACCGATCCCTGCCACTGCGCTCCCGTCGCCGGTTTGCTGACGATCCTCATCGCCGTCTTGCCATCCGGCTGCTTCACGACCGCGTACGTTGTGCGCTGCGGCAGCTCTTGCGTTCCGGTGATGTGGAGCGAGTACTTGCCTCCCGATGCGTCAACGCCGTATCGATACGTCACCAGCGGAACGCCGGTCGAATAGAAGAGCGAAGACGCGGACTGCTTCGATCCTCCCGCTCC
This sequence comes from Gemmatimonadaceae bacterium, assembly GCA_036390815.1. Lineage (GTDB taxonomy): Bacteria > Gemmatimonadota > Gemmatimonadetes > Gemmatimonadales > Gemmatimonadaceae > UBA4720. Next base: position 1,599 of record DASWBC010000290.1, on the reverse strand, counting down.
TGCAGACAGGAACTCCGACGTCGTGAGCGCGGTGTTGCGCTTCGTCGTGAACAGCGCGGCCAGTCGCTTCTTGAATGTCGATTCGCCGACTTCATGCGCGAGCATGTCGAGCAGCAGCGGCGCTTTCTTGTAGATGAGAAGCTCGTACGCGCCGTCCGATCTCGACGAGTTGAGACGTTGTCCGAGAACGATCGGGCCGAGCTCCTCAACCGTCCTGCCGTCCGAGGTCCGCGACCCGAGCAATACCTGCCAGCCCGTTGTCGGTCCAATACGCAGACGGTTTGTCCAGTCCAGTGTCTTCGCGTACTGCAGCGCCGTCCAGCTGGCCATGCCTTCGCTGATCCATTGATCGCGATACGACTTCCATCCGAGGACGTGTCCCCACCACTGATGGGCGATTTCGTGTGCGATGACCGTGCGACGATCCTCGCCGGCCGACAGCACGTCCATCAGATCGTCCGTGTGGACGTCGACCATCATCTCGGTCGAAAGCGTGACGAATCCGAGCATGGCCTGCGAGTAACTTCGCGAGACGTTGAGGACCGTCATCTCATCCAGCGCATACGGCCCGTACATCTCCTCGGCAAATCTGATGGCACCGACGACGTGGTCGGCGATCTCCTGCTGCGCCTTGGGCGAGAGGCCCTTCTCCTGGACCGCGAAGGAGTTGTTGCGCCAACGGTCATTCGATAACGAGCGGTAGAGCGCACTGAGATCTTCCGACGGATCGAACGCGAGCGTCACGGCGACATGGCCGGCCTGCAGCTGCCGCGTCGTGAAATGACCGATCTCGAAAGTGAATCCCGCGCTCGGCAGATTCAGCACGCGATGCTCCCATCGCGCGTCTGCGGTCTCGCCGCCTTCAGTGCGGTGACCGCCGGCGAGGAGCTCCAGATCGCGGGGCCAGCGGAAGGTGACGTCGTACGTCGCCCGGTCCAGCGAGCCGACATGTGGATACCATGCGAGCGGGTCGATCTGCACGATGCTTTTGTTGCGCTTCTCGAAGACGTCACCGGAGTATTCGACGCGCACGCTGACGTCGGTCCCCCGGGCCACCGACTGGGGCAGCGCGATCGACAGCTGGTTATCGGCGCGGACGAACTGCAGCGGTGCTCCGCTGGCGTCCAACACAGACTGCACCTGCAAGTCGCGGAGCATCTGCATGTTGATGACGCGCGCCGACGCTGCGATGGTTTTGGCGACGACGTTCGCCTTCCCCTGCAAGTGCAGCGAACGATCGATCGTCACGTCGAGCTTGTACGTCGACGCTTCGAACGGTGCGGCGGCGCAGTCCGCAGTACACGGAAGCGCCTGCGACACCCAGGTATCCCAGGTGCCGAGATCGTCGACCGTGAGGCCGAGCTGCCGGCCCCGCCGCTGCTGTTTGCGCAACTGACGCGCCGCGGAACGGCGGTCCTTCGGATCGATGCGCACGAATTGACCGAGAGTCAGCGGCTCGTCCGAGCGCGGATCGATCGAGTAAATGAACGATCCAAACGGCGTCTGTCGCAGCCAGAAACAGGCAAACCCGCGCACTGAAGGGTCGGAGACGCTCGACGCGAACAATGCCGAGTCGGCACCGATGATCTTTCGCTCGGG
>DASWBC010000289.1:0-6038 GCA_036390815.1 Gemmatimonadaceae bacterium | reverse complement strand
CCTGGGTGAGCGTGCCGGTCTTGTCGGTGCACAGCACGTCCATCGCGCCGAAGTTCTGGATTGCGTTCAGACGCTTGACGATCACTTTCTTGCGCGCCATCGCCAGCGCGCCCTTGGACAGGTTGACCGTCACGATCATGGGCAGCATCTCGGGGGTGAGCCCGACCGCCACGGCGAGAGCAAACAGGAACGCTTCCAGCCAGTCGTGCTTGCTCAGTCCGTTGATCAGAAAGACCGCCGGGACCATCACGGCGATGAAGCGGATCATCAACCAGGTGAACTTGTTGATGCCCTTGTCGAAGCTTGTCAGCTGGCGCTGTGCAACAATGCTGGTGGCCAGAGATCCGAAGTAGGTCCGGCCCCCGGTATGGATTACCACAGCCGTCGCGGAACCGCTCTCCACGTTGGAGCCGAGGAAGCAGATGTTGGGAAATTCCAGCGGGTTCTGAACGTTTGCCGAGGCTGGATCGGCTTTCCTCTCCACGGGCAGGGCTTCGCCGGTGAGGGCCGCCTGATTCAGGAACAGGTCTTTGGCGGAAAGCACGCGCACGTCGGCTGGCACCATGTCGCCGGCTGCCAGCCGGATGATATCGCCAGGCACCAACATCTTGAGCGATACTTCTGCTTCCTTGCCGTCTCGCACCAGCGTCGCCGTGTTGCTGACCATTTCCTGGAGCTTCGCGGCCGCATTATCGGCGCGCGTCTCCTGGAAGAAACGCAACACCACGCCCAGAACCACCATCACGAAAATGACCACCGTCGCCCGCACGTCTCCCGTCAGAAAGGAGACCGTGCCGAGCGCCAGGAGCAGCAGGACCAACGGATTCTTGATGTTACCGAGGAGGCGCATCGGGGCCGATTGACGCTTTTCTCGCGCGATCTCGTTCGTGCCGAACTGCTTCCGACGAGAATCGGCTTCCGCGTTGCTCAGGCCGCCGAGCTGGCATCCAAGCTCTTTCAGGACAGTATCGGAATCGGCGCGTGCCGTTTCCAATAGTTGATCGGACTTATCTGTGGTCGTTTCGGTCTCCAGACATCACCCGGCCTGTAGGTGAAAACAAAAAAAGGCGAGTCACGCCGACCGGCTGACCCGCCCTTAAGTTGCCCCTAACGGAATCGAATCACCACTCTCCTGATCGTCAATCAGGAATTCTGCGCCAGTCTCACGTTGATGCGGGTCGTCCCGAAGACCTGGTCGCCGACCAGAAACCACGCTCCCGCTCGCGGCGACGACAAAAACACACGGTACGGCGACAGAAATCATTCTCTCGCCGCGAGTTTGAAGCGGTCCACCGCTTCTGCTGAAACAGCGATGACCATGGAGTGGTACGCAAGTTCGCACCAGCTCACGACGAGTGCACAACGCACTTTCTACGACAGACAGCTGGATTTCAACTCGAGGCTATCGTATGCGAAAGACATTCACCCTTGCTGCCGTCCTTGCTCTGGTGGGCTGCAGCGGATCCGGCTACGGCGGATCCACCTACGGCGGTGTGACCGGCCCCCCTCAGGATCCGGGACCACCAGTGATGACGACGAGCGTCAGTCTTAGGAACATTGCCTTCAACCCTGGCAGGATTCAGGTAGCGCCCGGCGCGACGGTGGAGTTCACCAACAATGACGGCATCACCCACAACATTACGTTCTCTTCGAACGCGATAACGGGCGCCACAGATTTTGCCACCGGAAGCCGCGCGGTGGTGATGCCGACCACGCCGGGAACGTACGCGTATCACTGCACGATTCACGCAGGGATGGCCGGTACCGTTACCGTTCAATAAACATTGGAGCCCGTCTGCGCGGGCATCCGATGCATCTTCGATCGAGCGCCGGAAGGCGGCGATACGCGCTGATCTCAGTAGCACAGCCCCCTCTTGACGCCGGACGCGGCGACGGGATAAAACAGAATCCCGATTGCCTTCCCACCGACCTCCCAGTCAGAGGCGTCCATGCGTCGTCTTCGCGTTGTTGCCGGCTCGCCAGGTGCCGTATCTAGCTCGCTAGCCGCCCTATCTATAGTAGCAGCCATTTGGGCGCCGCCCCTCAGTGCCCAGGATCCCGCTCCGCCAATCGCGAAGACAGTTGCCAGAATCGACACGCTCCACGGCGACATCCGAACCGACAACTACTTCTGGATCCGCGAGAAAACCAACCCCGACGTCATCTCCTATCTCAACGCGGAGAATGCGTACACCGCCGCGAAGATGAAACACACAGAGGCGCTCCAGCAGAAACTCTACGACGAGATGCTCTCGCGCATCAAGGAGACCGACGTCTCGGTTCCGTACCGCGAGAACGGCTACTTGTACTGGAACGCCACCGAAAAGGGAAAGTCCTACGCCACCTTCATGCGGCGCCGAGCGGCGGCCGGCTCGCCGGACGAAGTGGTGCTCGATGCCAATGCGCTCGCGGTCGGGAAGAAGTTCTCGCAGGTGGGAGATCTCCAGGTCAGCCCCGGTGGATCGCGCGCCGCGTATCTCCACGACACGACGGCCCTCCGCGTCTATACCCTTTACGTCAAAGAGCTGCGCACGGGTCAATTGCTTGGTGATTCCATCTCGAGAGTCGTTCCATCCATAGCGTGGGCCAACGACACCGTTTTCTTCTACCAAAAGGCAGATTCTGCCCGACGCGCCGACGCGGTTTGGCGCCACGTGCTCGGCACTCCCCAGTCGAGGGACGTCGAGGTGTTCCACGAGAGTGATGTCCTCGACAACGTCGGTGTCGGACGCACCAAATCCAACCGGTATATCGTTATTTCCGATGACGGATTTACCTCTTCGGAGTCACGCGTCATCCCAACGGCCAATCCCTTCGCCGCTCCGATCGTTGTCGCGCCTCGCCGCGCCAACGTCGAGTACCAGCTCGACCACATCGACGGCGCCTTCCTTCTCACCACCAACGAGAACGCGCGGAACTTCAAGGTGATGCGCGTCGCCGACGACAAGGTCGGCACGGGTCAATGGACTGAGTTCATTCCCACGTCGGATTCAGTCTTTATCGAGTATCTGGAGCCGTTCAAGAACAATCTCGTCGTCGTCCAGCGCTCGGGCGGACTGCGCCGGCTACGCGTCATCGATCTCAAGACTCGTCACGCGCCGTTCTACATCACCTTCCCCGAGCCGGCCTACGCCGTCAACCCGACCGGAAACGCCGAGTTCGATTCGGATACGCTGAGATTCAACTACCAGTCGATGGTGACGCCATCGTCGACCTACGACTACGCGATGTCGACGAGGCAGCGCGTTCTCAAAAAGCGCGTTGAGGTACCCGGGTTTGACGCATCGCGCTATGAAGTGCGGCGCTTCATGGTGACGGCGCGCGACGGCGCGCTCGTGCCCGTGTCGATGATCGTTCTCAGGAACGGGTGGAAGCAGGACGGCACGCACCCGCTCCTTCTCTACGCATATGGATCATACGGAGCGACGACCGAAGCTACTTTCAACTCCTCGGTTCTGAGCCTCGTCGACCGCGGCTTCGCGTACGCGATCGCCCACATCCGCGGCGGTCAGGAGATGGGCCGCCAGTGGTACGACGACGGGAAGATGATGAAGAAGAAGAACACCTTCTTCGATTACATCGACGTCGCGGATTATCTCGAGAAGCAGAGTTATACGAGCAAGGACAAGATGATCGCAAATGGTGGGAGCGCCGGCGGCCTGCTCATGGGCGCGATCACCAACATGCGGCCTGATCTCTTCCACGCAGTAGTTGCCGACGTGCCCTTTGTCGACGTCATCAACACGATGATGGATGCGTCGATCCCGCTTACAGCGCAGGAGTGGCAGCAGTGGGGCGATCCGCACATCGCCGATCAGTACGCGTACATGAAGACGTACTCGCCATATGACAATGTCGAGCGGAAGGCCTACCCGTGGATGCTCGTCACAACTTCCTTGAACGACTCACAGGTTGGGTACTGGGAGCCCGCCAAGTGGGTGGCGAAGCTGCGCGCTCTGAAGACGGATACCAATCCGCTCTACATCAAGATCAACATGGCGGGCGGGCACGGAGGATCGTCCGGGCGTTATGACGTGCTGCGCGAGCGGGCGTTTCGATATGCGTTCATGCTCGACGCGGTGGGGATGGCGCAACGGTAGGGTTCGCTGGTGACGGCTCCTGGCGACTCACAGTCGGCATGCAGCGCTGCGGCCCTTCCTTCTTTGCCGACGTTCTGTTCGTCGCCCAACGGAGAGTGTAATGCTGCTGTAAGCGCGGCGGAGTATCCTTCGGGGCTCAGCTTTTGCCTTGAAAAAACTGTCTAATACGCACAACTATGGCTTTTGTTGAAGCTCAGGTACCTGCCCGTTACCACCCCGCGGCGCGAAAACCGGCCACGCCAATCTTGTCCATCGTCATCCCGACCTGGAACGGTGGGCGCCAGCTTTCTGCGACTCTCGATCACATGCGCGAGTTTCGCGAGCACCTGAAGTTCCAGACGGAAATCGTCATCGTCGACGACTGCAGCGGGCACTCGACCGCGCGCATCGCGGGCGACTTCGCGAATCACAACGATCTGACGGTCGTCCTGAGGAACCAAATCAACCAGGGCAAGGGACATGCGGTCGCGCGGGGGATGCTTCACGCGACCGGAGCCTATCGGATTTTCGTCGATTCCGACCTGGCGTACCCGAGTTGCCAGATCACCAAGCTCCTGCACGCGCTCGAAGCAGGAAGCGATGTCGCAATCGCGTGTCGCGTGCTTCCCGAATCTCGCTACGTGATGAGCCCGACATTTTTCCATTATCTCTACACGCGACACCTGATGAGCCGGCTGTTCAACCGATTGACGCAACAGGTTCTTCTGCCCGGCATCCTGGACACACAGGCTGGGCTCAAAGGATTCACCGCACGTGCCGCACAGACAGTCTTCTCACGCCAGACGCTGTACGGTTTTGGCTTCGACCTCGAATGTCTCTTCATTGCGCGCCTGCACGGATTGAAGATCGAGCAGGTGCCGGTGGACTTTTACTACAGCAACGAGCCGAGCACTATTTCGTTCGCCAGGCATGGGGCCCGGATGCTGATGGATCTGATCCGCGTCCGCCGAAATGGTGCGCGTGGGATCTACGCCTAGTCCGACACGGCTCATCATCAACGCCGACGACTTCGGAATCTCGCGCGGCGTGAACATCGGGATAATCGAAGCGGCAGAAGCTGGTGTCGTCACCTCCGCTTCGATCATGGTCAATCTGCCGGGCTTCGCGGACGCTCTCGACCGTGCGCTGTCGTGCCCCGCGCTCTCGCTGGGCCTTCACCTGAATCTCACTGCCGGGCGCCCTCTCACCGACGTGCCGTCGCTTACACGACGCAGCACCGGCGAGTTCTACGCGCTGCCTGTGTTGGTCGCGCGCGCATCTCTCGGCCTTCTCAATGAATGGGACATAGCTCGCGAGTGCCTGGCGCAGATCGATCGCATGTCCGCAGAAGGCTTCCCGCCGACGCACCTGGACAGCCATCGACACGTCCACGCTCACCCGGCAATCTCCTCGGCGGTCATCACGGCTGCTGCGTCCAGAGGAGTCTTTCAGGTGCGCGTCCCGACTGAGCCGCTGTGGCTAAACGCGCGCGACTGGCGGGCTACTCTCAAGAAAGCGGGGCTCCTGGCTTGCGCTCGTCTGTCAAGCCGAACCAGAGCCAGTGATGGTGCAATTCGTTTCGTCGGCCTTTCATTGCAGGGAGGGAGTTCGTTCGCGAAGCGACTGTTCGCGTTGATTCCGCAATTACCGGCTGGAACGACGGAGCTCATGACCCACCCGGGTTACGCGGATGACTCACTCGCTGAGCAGGACAGCTACACGCTGCAGCGAGAGACCGAGCTGAGGGTGTTGTGTTCCCGCGAATTTCGAGAGCTGCTGGCTCGATGCGGCGTTGACCTAGCCAGCTTCGCCGATGGGTCGTCGATCGTTCCGCGCCAGGACCAGCTCGCCCAGCATCACTAGCCACAGGATCGTGAGCGGAATCGAGAATCGTGTCGGCGATGCGAGGATGTGCTTGATGGCGTCCGGCACCAGCTCCGAGCCGGTCACCGCAACAAG
>DASWBC010000288.1:0-5738 GCA_036390815.1 Gemmatimonadaceae bacterium | reverse complement strand
GCCGCGTTCGAGGGCGCGCAGCGTCATCTCGTTTCCGAGATCCGAGCCCGCCGCGCTGAGCATTACGACGGGCCGCGGCATCTCGGCCATGATTTGCTCGAGTGCCTGCAGGCCGTTCAAGCGGGGCATCTCGATGTCCAGCGTCACGATGTCGGGCTTCAGAGAGCGGACCTTCTGCAACGCTTCAATTCCGTCGGCGGCCGTGCCGACGACCCGGAACACGCCACTCGACTCGATCATCTCGGCGATCAGCTTCCGCATGAACGCGCTGTCGTCGACGACCAGGACGGTCGCAGCCTTGTCGGTCGTCTCGGCCACAGACGGGCTAGGCCTTCCGGAAGATGCGCTCGCGCGCATTCACCGGCGTAAAAAGGGCTCTCGCTTCACCGAGAAGCGTTTCGACTTTGCCGAGGACGAGGAACCCGCCTGGCGCAAGGGAGCGATGAAATGCTGAGAACAGCGCCTCCTGCGCCTCGCGCTCGAAGTAGATGATCACGTTGCGGCAGAGAATGAGATGCACGTCCTGCACCGGAGGCTCGTAGGCGAGGAGATCATTGCACTCGAAGCTCGCCAGCCTCCTGACCTCGGGCAGCATCCCGTGAAGTCCGGCAATCCGTGGGAAGTAATGCTGGCGTATCGCCGGCGGCGTATCGCCGAGGGCCGTGTCGGCGTAGAACGCGCGCTCCGCTTCTCCGAGAACCTCGGTATCGATATCCGTGCCCAGAATCCTGACTGTTTCGAGGCGCGCGCTCTCCCGTCGCGCGGCGGCGTGCTTGTGCATTAGGATACCGATCGAGTAGGGCTCCTCGCCCGACGAGCAGCCCGCGCTCCAGATGCGCGTCTCGGCCTCGTTGCGGTCCCATATCTCTGGCACCACGGTTTTGTCGATCACCGCATATGTATCCCAGTTTCGAAAGAACTTCGTCACGTTGACGGTCAGTGATTTGATCAGCCGATCGTATTCCCTGGGATCGGCGTCGAGGGCGACCGAGTACTCGCCGGCAGTGGTTGCGCGTTTGGCGCGCATTCGGACGGCAATGCGCCGGCGCAGGCACTTGTCCTTGTAGCTGGAGCACCGGAATCCCCGATCGCGCGTGATCTTCGCGATCAATGCCTGGAAACCAGCGTCGTCTCCCTGGGTTGACTCCGCGCGGACCGTCAGGAGCGACTCGATGCTTGCGTCGCCTTCCGCTCCGTGCGCGAAATCCCTTCGAGCGCCGCGGAGAGGTTGCGACGGAGCTGGGGAAGCTCCGGTGCGAGCGCGACACCTTTTTCGGCCGCTTCCTTCGCGCTCTCGTAATCCTCGCGCTTGAGGTGAGCCGCGGCGAGGTTGTTCAGCAACACCGCGGACTCTGGATGCGTCTCGATAGCGGCGGCGAGCAGCAGCAGCTCGCGGTCGGGGTCGTCCGTCATTGCGGCCACCTTCGCGGCGTAGTGGAACCAGACCGCTGGAGGCGGAGTCGTGGCCCAGAGGCTGCGCGCTTCACTCAGGCGGACCTTCGCCGACTGAAAATCTCCGAGACGCATCGATATGATCGCCGCCTGCAGCTGAATGAGCGGATCCCCGCTTCCTCCCGCGCCAAGCGCCCGGTCGATCACCAGTCTGGCTTTTTCGAGCTGGCCAAGGTGTTCATAGGCGAGCGCGAGGTTATGGAGAAGCGCTACCTTGCTCGGCGCGTTGGGCGCCGCCGTCATGAACGCATTCACCGCTCCGGCCCATTCTTTCTGCCGCAGCGCGATGAGACCGAGGTGGAACGATGCCACGGGGTCGGCGGCCTCCTCGACGAGGGCGCGGAACTCGCGCAGTGCCTCGTCGTGCATTCCCGCTCTGTAAAGTGCGCTGGCGAGCTCACGCCGCTCCAGAGGACTCGCGTTCCGCGGGAGCGTCGGCGTTGTTCGCTTGCGTCCGACCGGCAGCAGAAAGGATGCGTTTATCAATCCGTAAAGCGCCTTCCCGACCTCGAACTCGCCGAGGCCCGAGTCGCGGATCAATCCATTGATGTCGCGATGTCCGTCGATGATGGGAAGCAACGCCTCCTGCTCGGGTGAGAGCGGGTCGCGGTTCATCATCAGGCGCGGACGGTCGAGACTGAACACGACATCGAAGCTCGGGATCTTCTTTTCGATGAGCGACCACTCGTCGACCCTCCGCGCGCCTTCCAGCAACAGCGACTGAGGATCGACGGAGACGCGCTCGGCGCCATCTTCCGGCTCCACTCCGGGCTCGAAATTGAAAGTGCCGCTCGTCCACGTGAACAGCGTGTAGACGGAGTTTTCCGTATCGAGGGGCCGGTTCACGATCGCGGCGTGGCAGATGCGCCCGCTGTCGAAGTAGATCGAGCCGAAGCTGTCGTGGAAGGACAGTCCGAGGCAGCCAGTCTTCCTTCCCATCGAGAGCAGCTGGAGGACGTCGGGGAGGCTCGCCTCCTTGAGGCTACCCTTGATGGCCATTAGCGCATCTCCTCGATCATCCGGTCGGCGATGTTGGGCCACTCCACGATGAGGCCCGCGTCAGGCGCGATTGGAGTCTTCTTCGTTTCCGGTCGCGGCGCCTTCGGTTTAGTGTCCAGCGACTCTACGCGCTGCGCAATCTCCTGGCTGATGTCAGCCAGGAATTCGGCGAACTCGCCGCTCTCTTCGTCCGATCCGCCCTTCTTCGACTCTTTCGCCACGGATCAGGAATCCTTGGCGGCGGGAGCGCTCAGGCGGGACAGCACCAGAGACGCGACACTGCGGAGCGTTTCGAATACGCCACCGCCGGTAATCGCGGTCGCCGAGAAATTGGGCACGTCGCGAAAGTTGAGCGTCTCGTCCAGGTCCTTGATCGAGCTGATCTCGCCCACGGGCAAATCACGCTTGTTGTACTGCATGACGAGTGGGAGAGTGCGCGGATCGAGCCCCTCGTCCGCCAGATTCGCGTGCAGGTCCTGCAGGCTCTCGATGTTCTCGGCCAGCTGGCGAGATTGGCTGTCCGCAACGAACACCACTCCGTCGACGCCTTGTAGCACCAGCTTGCGCGTGGCGGCGTAGTACACCTGGCCCGGAACTGTATAGAGCTGAAACCGCGTCGCAAACCCAGATATGGTACCGAGATCGAGCGGAAGAAAATCGAAGAACAGGGTGCGATCGGTCTCGGTTGCGAGGGAGACCATCTTTCCCTTCCTCTCCTCCGGCAGCTGCGAGTAGATGTGCTGGAGGTTGGTCGTCTTTCCTGATCTACCCGGCCCGTAGTAGACGATCTTGCACGTGATCTCCCGCGTGCCGTAGTTGACGACTGACATGCTAGCGCTTTCCTATCGGGCCGAAGAGCGCATCGAGGCTGCGATTGAGCTCGCCCTCGAAATCGCCGGACGGCCCGACACCCGTGGCCTGCTTCTCGGGATGCAGTCTCTCGAGCGCCTTCTGAAACTCCGCGAAGTAAATTTCCACCACACCGAAGGAGCTTTCGCGGTCGAATACGCCCACGAACAGGAATTCCTGCGCGCCGGCGGAAGCGCGGGCCATGAATACCTGCCTTTCCGCTCCGGCATGGTGCATCTCGTAGAAGGGCTTGCCATCGAGCTGGCGCCCCAGCTCCCGCGCCGAGGCGTTGATGGCGGACGTGAGAGCGCAGATGGACATCACGTCGGCGGCGTTCGAGAAGCCGAACTGTCCGACGGCGCGGCCACTCGGGTAGAGGAGAACACCGGAGATCAGACGCGCGTCGTCCTTCAGCCGCGTGAGTGGAGCCGCGACCCAGCTCTCGGCCACAGTCGGATCGCTCATGATTTCTCCCGGGCTGCATTCATCATCTCGAGTCTCACTCGTCCCAGGTTGGCGTCGGTCGTGACGATCGTGACGAGCACGACATCGCGGGCGCCCACGACGAAGATGTGACCCCGCTCGGCCTCGAGGCGCATGAACGCGGGGGTGCCAAGCCTGGCCGCGTCAGACGCGCGAGTGACCTTCGAATAAAGATAGGCGGCGAGTGCGGCGGTATGCTTCCGCGGATCGGTACTACCCGCGGCGCCGCCAATGACCGGGCTCGTCTCGACGATGAGCCCGTCGGTCGCGCCGACCACCATGGCCGCGACAACGCCCGGCACATGCGAGAGTGTGGCCACCACCTGAGCAAGTGCCTTCATGCGCGCCCCCGCATCCAGTTGATCGCGAGTACGACCGACCGCGTGAGAACCCGGCGCACAAGCCCGAGTGGAACCGTCAGCGACGAAGCGAGCAAAACGACCGCCTCCTGCGAGGCAGGAGCAAGCGCAATGGTTGCCGCATCGGTCTCCACGACCACCGCCGTCCAGTGGCCGATAAAGAGCAGCCGCATTGACCTGGTCACTTCCGTGCTGACACCGCTCAGTGCCGCGCCGACCTCACCGGAGATGTCCCGTCCGCGCTGGTCGAGATAACTCCCGGCCAGGGGCTTGCCGCCGGAATCGAGCAGCAACGCCGTCTGCTCGGCATCTCCAATCGCGGTTGCGAACAAGGTCCGCGCCGATTCAGACATTGGCATCATGTCCCCTGCAGCGAGATGTCGATGAGGCCCGTGCTCAGCATTCCGTAGATGATCTTTGCCACCTCGAACTCGGGAAGCACGAGACGCTTCGCGATTTCGTGGAGATTCCTCTCGCCGTCGATTATGGAGAGCACCTCCCATTCGCGGGGCAGGAGATCGATGAACGATTCCGGGCCGTCGTCGAGGGGCGCGAGCAGCGGGATCACGCGCGCGTCGGGAATCTTGTCGGCCATCAGCGACCACTCGTCGATGCGCCGCGCTCCTTCCATTAGCAGCGATTCGGTGCTCACGCGCACCGCGATGTCCTTGCGAATGGGACGCGGGGGCTCTTCCGTGAACGAGAAGAAACCTTCGGACCATGACATGAGATCAAAGACTACGGTCTCGATCTGCTGGCGCATGAAACGATCGATGTCGCGCGGAGTCACGATGCCGTGGGCAACCAGAATTTCCCCTACCCGTCGCTTGTCGCCGGCGCGCTGCATTGCGGTGGCGCGTGCGAGATCCGCCGGAGTTGCCTTCCCCGATCTCTCGAGTATCGTGCCGAGAAGGTGAGGATTGCTCTTCATCGTCGCGGCGACGATCGTCCCCGCATCGAAATAGACGCTCCCCTCGTTGTTCTTCTCGGGGGAATACACGCGCAGGGTTCCCGTCTTCCGGCTCAGGTCGAGCAGCTGGAAGACGTCGTGAATGCCAAGCTCGCGCAGTGGTCCTTCGATCGCCATTAGACGCGTCCTCGCAGCAGCAGCCGTCGGTAGCGCAGCGCTTCGCCATGATTGGGATCGAACCTCAGCACGCGTTCGAACGCATGGACGGCGTCGGCTTCGCGCGCGAGGTCTATCAGGATCTCGCCGAGCGCGATCAGCCCGGCGAAATGATAGACATCGCGACGGATGAGCGCCACGATCCGTGGCAGCGCGCTCCGCGACCGGCCGGTCCGCCGATATGGACCCACGAGCTCCACTACTGCCGCATCGTGATTCGGCGCTGCCACGAGCACCGTCTCCAGCTCTCTGATCGCCCCCGTGTCGTCGCCGGCCTTCGCGAGGAGCCGCCCGAGCGAGATCCTCGTCTCGGCCTGCCGCTCGTCGATGCCAAGGCTCGACCGGTACGCCGCAATCGCCTCGCCGGAATCACCAAGTGCCGCGTAAAGGTCGCCGACTCGCTTCAAGACATTGGCGTTGCGGGCTTCACTCTTCTTCAGCGTGACGAGGATTTCGCGAGCGCCAGGATT
>DASWBC010000287.1:0-10038 GCA_036390815.1 Gemmatimonadaceae bacterium | reverse complement strand
GTTCAGGTGCTTGGTGTTCTGCTCACTGAGCACGATGAAGAACTGACTCCCGCCCGTATTCTTTCCGGCGTGCGCCATCGACAGCGCGCCAACCTCGTGCTTGCGCGGATTCCCCTGCGTCTCGCAGTCGATCTTGTAGCCAGGGCCTCCAGTTCCCACGGGACCCTTCGCGTGCTCCCCGCCCTTAGAGTACGGGTCGCCGCCCTGGACCATGAAATCCTTGATGACGCGGTGGAACTTGGTGCCGTCGTAAAAGCCGGAGTTGGCGAGCTTCTCGAAATTGGCGACGGTCTTCGGCGCCTCCTTCTCGTACAGCTCGGCCTTCATGGTGCCCTTGTTGGTTTCTATCGTGGCGAATTTTGTCATGGTGGCGTTAAAGGGAAATTAGCGCTGTATGATAACATTAAACGGTGCTTGACGGGCAGAGGTCGTTGAGCACGCAGATTTCGCATTTGGGCCTTCTCGCCTCGCAGACTCTACGCCCGTGAAAGATGAGGAGATGCGCGAGCAGCGCCCAATCCTCGCGTGGGAATAGCGGCATCAGATCCTGCTCGATCTTGACCGGATCCGTCTCCCTCGTGAGGCCGAGGCGATGGCTCACTCGCGCAACATGGGTGTCGACGACGACGCCTACGTTTTTCTTAAACGCGTTCCCAAGCACGACGTTGGCAGTCTTGCGTCCGACGCCGGGTAACTGGACGAGCGCGCCCATCGAATCCGGCACCTCGCCGTTGTGGCGCTCGACCAGAGCCTTGCCGAGTCCGATCAGGCTCTTCGTTTTATTGCGAAAGAACCCCGTGCTCTTGATGATCTCTTCGAGCTTTTCCGGTGGCGCATCGGCGAGAGACGCGGCCGTCGGGAACGCCTGAAAGAGCAGCGGCGTCACCATGTTGACGCGCTTGTCGGTGCATTGTGCGCTCAGGATCGTCGCGACCAGCAGTTGTAGTGGCGTCTGGTAATCGAGCTCCGTGCGTGCGTCCGGATATTCGCGCTTAAGGCGGGAGAGAACCTCGAGCGCGTAAGGGCCGATGGCATTTTTCGCGATTCGGCGGGGCGAAGTTTTTCGCGGAGGCGGGGCCCGAAGGCCTGTGACTCGGGGCTTCCGCGCCACTCGCGTGGCGATTTTTCGCTTAGCACCAGCAGGGCGGCTCTTTTTTGGTCTGGGGGTGGTGCGTTTCACCTGGTCCGCCTCTTCCGCGCAAATGCGATCACGTCACCCGCGCTCCGGGTGTTGAGAATCTCTCCCGCCTCCAGCCAAGCCTTTCTCGCCATCCCAATTCCAAAATGCACATTATCGAGCCCGGCCGTCGAGTGCGCGTCGGGCCCGATCTCGATCGTGACACCCAGCTCTTTGGCTTGGCGGCAATATCGCCAGTCGAGATCGAGCCGGTGTGGATCGGCGTTGAGCTCCACCGCGACTCCGACGTCCGCGGCCTTCTCGAGCATCGCCTCAATGTTGATCGGGTAGGGCTCGCGCGTGAGAAGCAATCTTCCGGTCGGATGCGCCAGGATCGTGAGGTGCGGATCATCCATCGCCGTCAGCACGCGCTTCGTCATCGCATCGCCATCCATGCTGAATCGCGAGTGGATCGAACCGATTACGTAGTCGAAGCCATCCAGAATCTCCGCGTCGTAATCCAGGCGCCCGTCGGCCAGGATGTCGGCTTCGATTCCCTTGAGGATGCGAAAGCCGCTCATTCGGGCATTCAGCTCGTCGATCTCTTGCTGCTGCCGGTGGAGTTTGTCGCGTTTGAGTCCGCCCGCGTAAAATGCGGACTCCGAGTGATCGGAGATTCCGATGTAGTCCCAGCCGCGCTCCTTCGCGGCGTCCGCCATCTCCTCGAGCGTGGCGGCTCCGTCGGAATAGTCGGTGTGGCAGTGGAGCACGCCGCGGATATCGTCGAACGTCACGAGATTCGGAAGCTCGCGCCGCGACGCCGCCTCGATCTCGCCCATCCCCTCACGGATTTCGGGCGGAATCGGCTCCAGATCCAATGCGGTGAAAAACGCATCTTCGTCCGTCAGGCCAACGCGGTTTCCTTGCTTCCCCATCAATGAATTACCGGCGATTTCGAACCCTCTGTTTCGGGCCAGCACGTTCATCTCTTCGACGTGTGTCGCGCTTCCCGTCGCGCGCCACAACGCCACTGGGTAGTCGGCCTTGGTCACGCAGTGCATGGCGAGATGTGTCCCATCGACGAACCGGATGTGCACCGAGCCAGGATCTTCCCGGATTTTGCTCTCTCTGACCCCGGGTGATCGCGCGAACGATGCCGCTACGCTCGCGGGGTCTGCCGAACACTCGGCGACGATGTCGATGCCGGCCACGAGCTCGTTGTGGCGCCTGATCGAGCCTGCGACCGCGGCCTGAGGGATGTCGGGGTGCTTGACTATGTTGGCGAGAAGGAGGTGGGCCTCGACCGCAGCCGCCGGAAAGCGCTTGAGATGCGCGTCGCGCCGGAGAATCTCGATTCCTTTCAGAATCTTCTCCGCCGTCTTCTTGCCGAACTTTGGCAGCCCGGCGAGCTGGCCGTTCTGCGCCACACGCTCCAGATCTTCCAGCGACTGGACGCCGAGGTTCTCATGAATGAGCTGAATCTTGGCGGTGTTGAGTCCGGGAACCCGAAAAAGCTCCAGCAATCCTTCCGGGATTCCTTCGCGCAGCTCGTCGAGGTACGACGACTCGCCGGTTTCAACCAGCTCGCGAACGACGGACAGTGTGGCGGGCCCGATTCCGGATACCTCCGCCAGCTCGCCCGAGCGCACGAGTGGACCAAGGTCGTCGGTGTCGAGGGCAATGAGAGCGCGCGCGGCGCCGGCGTATGCGCGCGCCTTGAATTTCTGTTCGCGTTTTACTGAGAGGAGGGCGCCGATCTGCGAGAGAACATGCGCGGCCGAGCGGGAATCCATGCCCCCAATATATGAGGGCCGCCTTATTAGGCTGTCTCTTCGATCCCGGCGTGGAAGGGCAGCGTCTTCACGATGTCTTCGATCTGCTTCTGAATCAGCTCGAGCTCCTGGCTGGCGCCTTCGCTGTCGAGCATTCCATGGCGCATCGTTACGGCGACGCGATTCATATACTTGATCTTGGTGATGATCTCTTCGGTCGCGCGGCGAAGGCGGATGTAGCGTCTCTTGTCGGCCAGAGCGCGATGGCAGCGTCGCTCGAGATCCTGCGGAGTGAGCTTCCTGGCTACTTCGACTGCTTCAGCGATCGTCCGGCCGGGAACGGCACCGTGATCCGGGATTCCCATCTGGTCGCTCGATGGATCGCTGAACCACAACCTGCCAATGTATTCCACGCCATCATAGGCGAGACGGAGCGCGACCTTGTATTCCTTGCCGTCGACCGTGATCGAGCTGATCGCGTGCTGTGTGACGCCGGAGTCAGATGTCATGGCAGAGTTTCAGCTTCGTACGGTCGGAGTGGATTCATTAAGGAATGGGTCGAGTGCCGTGAATAGCTTTTCCGGCTGTTCAACGTACGGCACATGGCCGCACTCGTCCAGAACCACGAGGTTCGTTCCGAGCGCACTGGCGCCTGCACTGGAAGACGCAAATGGAATGGGATCGTCACGGCCGGTGATCATGATTGACGGGATTCTGATCCCCTTCAGGTCACTGATGAGGTTGAAATCCCCCAGACTTTCCCAGACGGATTGCTGCACCCTGGCGACGACCCGGAAGGGCGTGAGGTCCCTTGCGTTGCGGGGATCCGAGAAATAACCGGCGACGCCAAGCTCGAACGCGCGCTGCCGGTACGCCTCCGGATCCCTCTCTCTGAGGTCCGACGCCGCCAGCTCTTGGCGCATCCCCTGTATCTCGGGATTCAGCTGCCGGCGGGTGAACTCAGCCTCGAACTGAAGCCGGTACTCCTTCGTCAAAGGCGCCGGACTGATGAGAGCCAGGCGATCCGGGGCGCGCAGATGGGGGTTCTTTCGCTGTTCGATCGCGTACAGGAGCGCGAGCATCGACCCCCACGAGTACCCGACAATCGACAACCGGTCGAACGCGAACTCGTCGACGATCGCGCCCAGATCCTCGACGTGGGTCTTCCATGTGATCGGAACTTGCGCGTCGGCCTTGGAGCGACCACCGCCTCGCTGGTCGTAAAAGAGCAGATCGTGGTTCTTGCCCAGACGCAGCATCTGCGGCAGCAGATACCGGTGGTCCGCCCCCGGCCCGCCGTGAAGAATGATCAGCTTCGTCGCATTCGGGCGACCGTACTTCACCCAGTACAGCGGCGACCCCGCGGTCGTCGTGAATCCTTCCTCGCGTGGCGCGGGGATCGGCTTCGGCATGGAGAGCTAGGTCAGCGACTCGGGAGTGGGGACCGCAATCTTGCGCTCGAGTGTCCGAGGGTGACGAACACCCCTCGACTAACGCGCCGTGAAGTCGGTCTTGCTCGTTACGACCCGGCAGGTCTCGGCGATCAGCTCGGCGGCGTGATCGATGTCTTGGAGGCTCACCAGCTCGTTCGGCGAATGCATGTAGCGATTGGGGACGGAGACGAGCCCTGTCGCGACCCCCTCGCGCGCGATGTGAATCGCGTCCGCATCCGTGCTCGTCTCCCGGCCGGCGGCGTGCAACGAGAAGGGGATCTTGCGGGTCTCCGCCGTCTTCAGCAGCATGCCGAACACCACCGGCGAGATGATGGATCCGCGCGTCAACACGGGGCCTCCTTCGATGGCGGCGTCTCCGTATTCCTTCTTCTCGACGCCGGGGTGATCGATCGCGAACGTTACATCGACGACAATCGCCATCTGCGGGCTGATACAGTTCGCGCACACGCCCGCGCCGCCTCCGCGGTAGCCGATCTCCTCCTGCGTCGTGGCGACGGCGACGACCTTGGCCGAACCCGGCTTGTCCGCGTACCGACGCAGTGCCTCGAGGACGACGAATGCTCCGATCCGGTCGTCGATCGAGCGCGAAACGAGTCTCCCATTCGGAAATTCCATGGTGTGCGAGTCGATCACGCCGGCATCGCCCACCAGGACCATCCCCTCCGCCTCTTTCTTCGTCTTGGCGCCGAGGTCCACCCAGATCTCCGTGAACTTCGCCGCCTTCTCGCGCTCTTCCAGTTTGATCAGATGGATCGGCTTTTTGCCTACGACACCGAACACCTCGCCGTGCCGGCCGACGAAGCGGAGCCGCTGTCCGATCAGCACCTGGGGATCCCAGCCCCCGATCGGTTGGATGTACGCGTAGCCCTGGTCGTCGATGTAGCTGATGATGACGCCGATCTCGTCGATGTGGCCGGCCAGCATGATCGTGGGCTTGCCGCCGCCATTCACCTCGGCGAGGCTATTGCCGGCGACGTCCCCGCTCACCTTCGCGAATTTCTTTGCATGGTCGCGCCACACCTTTGCGGGGGCCGCCTCAAAGCCGGAAGGGCCAGGCGTATCGAGCAGCTTTTTCAGAAAGCTGAGAGAATCAGAGGCTATCATCAGGATATGTGGGAATTTGTGTAAAGGCGGGCGGCACAAACCGACAAGACAGCGGGATTGTCGAGGCGGGTCGAATATAGCATCACGCGGGGGGCGCTCCTAACACGACGCGCGAACGAGTCTTGCAAGTCAGAGATCGCGGTTGGTGTTCCATCTTATGCCCGCGGCTGCCATGTCCACGCCACGATTCAAGAAATGAGAACAAGCGTCATTCTGCTGCTCGCAGGGCTATCCGCGCCATTGGTTCCGCCGCGCGCATCGGCCCAGGGCACCGCGACTTCCGCGCCAATCAGCGACATCCGATACGAGGTGACGTTCACGCGCGCGAACGGCGAGCGGCGTCGGGTGACTTCCACGATGACGTTCACCGTGGGAGGGACGAATCCTGTCCTTCTCTCGATTCCCGAATGGACGCCCGGAGCGTATGAGATCGCCAACTTCGCGCGCGACGTCTCCAACTTCTCGGCGGAGCAGGCGGGGACCTCGCTGGCCTGGGACAAGATCGATCCGGATACGTGGCGCGTCCGCCCACGTGGAGTAGGCGAGGTCACGGTGAAATTCGACTATCTGGCCGACAGCCTCGACAATGCCAACACGTGGTCGCGTCCCGACTTTCTTCTGTTCAACGGGACGAATCTCTTTCCATATCCAGAGGGCAGAGGATTCGATTTTCCAGCCTCAGTGACGGTAAACACCGAAGCCGGATGGAAGATCGTGACCGGGATGACGCCGGCGGGCGCGCACCGCTACTCCGCACCGAATTATCACGATCTCGTAGACATGCCGTTCTTCGTGGGGCAGTTCGATCTCGACAGCGCGCAGATCTCCGGGACGTGGGTCCGCTTTGCCACATATCCGTCGGGAAGTGTGACCGGCGGCGCCCGGGTGGCCGTCTGGGAGGCGCTCAAGCGCGTGATTCCGGCCGAGGTGAAAGTGTTCGGGGAAGTGCCGTGGAGCACGTACAGTGTGCTGCAGATCACCGATCCATCGTACGGGGGCGGCTCGGGGCTCGAACACCAGAATTCCCACGTCGACGTCCTGAGTCCGGGAATGCTTGGCACCCCGGTGCTGCCATCCCTCTACGCGCACGAGATCTTTCACGCCTGGAACGTCAAGCGCCTGCGCCCCGCCGATCTCTTTCCCTACAGATACGATGAGGAACAGCCCACACCGCTGCTTTGGATCAGCGAGGGGATCACCGATTACTACGCCGATCTGGCGGAAGTCCGAGGCGGGATCGTGGATGCGAACGGATTCTACCTTCTCACCGGTGACAAGATATCCGAAGTCGAGGCGCTGCCACCTACGGCGCTGGAGGATGCGTCGCTCTCGACGTGGATCCATCCGCGCGATGGGACCGAGTACATCTACTATTCAAAGGGATCGCTTGCCGGACTGCTGCTCGACATCATGATCCGCGACGCGAGCGACAACCATAGCTCGCTCGACGATGTGTTGCGAACCCTGTACAACACTGCTTACAAGACTGATCGCGGCTTCACCTCGGACGAATGGTGGAGCACCGTGAGCAAGGCGGCGAAGGGACGATCATTCAGCGATTTCTACGCGCGCTACATCGATGGCCGCGAGCCATTTCCTTATGACAAGGTTCTGCCGCTGGCCGGACTTCGGCTCGCGCGCGATACCACTCACGTACCTCAACTCGGAATCGCGAGTCTTCAGGATTCGACCGGTCTACAGGTGACCCAGGTGATTCCGGAAAGCGCCGCCGCGGTCGCAGGCGTACAGCCCGGCGATCAGCTCATTTCCGTGGGCGGGTTTAGCGCCGACGATCCAAACTGGACCGAGAAATTCCGCTCGCGTTACGCCCATCAACCGGAGGGCACCGAGCTTGCCGTTGTCATCCGGCGAAACAACGCGGAGCAAACGCTGACGGCTCGCCTTCATTTCGTGACGTCGGTCGGCTCCCGCCTGATCGAGGACGCGCGCGCCTCGGCAAGAGCACGCAGAGTGAGAGACGGGTTACTCCGTGGAGAAACCCAGCCCTAATCGCCCGCGCTCGCAGCCATCAGCCGGCCCGCCGACAGCCCCCGGCCGGTAGTCATAAGTTGCAGTTCAATTCTTGAGGACAGCTTTGGCGATTGTCTGCAACTGCATATTGGACGTCCCCTCGTAGATCGTCCCGATCTTGGCGTCGCGATAGAACTTCTCCACCGGGTAGTCCTTCGTGTAGCCGTAGCCTCCGAAGAGCTCGACGCAGAGCGACGTGACGCGCTCGCACACCTGCGAGGAGAAGAGCTTCGCCATCGCCCCCTCCCGCGCGATGTCCTTTCCGGCGTCCTTGAGACGCGCCGCGTTGTAAACCATCAGCCGCGCCGCCTCGACATCTGTCGCAGCCTGGGCGATCTGGAACTGGATCCCCTGGAATTCGGCTAACGGCTTCCCGAATTGTTTGCGCTCGCTGAGGTACTTGATGGTGGCGTCGAGCGCGCCCTGCGCGACGCCGATCATCTGCGCGCCGATCCCGACGCGTCCTTCGTTCAGCGTGTTGATCGCGATCTTGTAACCCTGTCCCACGGGACCGAGCACGTTGTCCGCGGGAACCTCGCAGTTGTCCAGCAGGAGCTCGACGGTGCTCGAGGCGCGAATCCCTAGCTTGTCCTCCTTCTTTCCGACCTTGAATCCCTTGGTGTCCCGCTCGATGATGAAGGCCGTGATCCCCCGATAACCGGCCGATGGGTCGGCATTCGCGAAGACGACGAAGATTCCTGCCTCCGCCCCGTTGGTGATCCAGAGCTTCTGACCATTCAGGACCCAACGATCGCCGTGCTTCTCGGCGCGCGTGGCAAGGCCGAACGCGTCGGAGCCCGAGCCTGACTCCGAGAGCGCGTACGCGCCGACGACCTTCGAGGTGAGCAACGGCAGATACTTCGATTTCTGCGCATCGCTTCCGTATCGAACGATGGGATAGTTGACCAACGTATTCTGAACGTCACACACGATGGCCGAAGCAGCATCCACCTTGCTGATCTCCTCGACCGCCAGCGTTACCATGAACAGCGAGCCACCGGCTCCCCCGTATTCCTCGGGAACCTCGATGCCCATCAGCCCGAGCTCGAAATACTTGGGAAACAATGCGGGGTCGATTCTCCCTGCCTTCTCCATTTCCGCCGATCGCGGGCGCACTTCTTCGTCCGCAAACGCCGCAACCGCGTCGCGGAACATCACCTCCTCCTCGGAGAGGAGCGTCAGCGCGGAAGAAGATGCAGTGGCGTCAGCCTGCATGCCGCCTTACCAGATTCGCGGCTGAAGCGCGGTCGCGCGAACCATTGGATCACCGTCCTTGCATCCCCACGCCGCCTTGAACTCCGGCATGTTGCTGAACGGCCCGTTCACACGCCACTTCGCCGGTGGATGCGGATTGGAGGCGACGAGGAACCGGAGGAATTCCGGTCGATCGAGCGTGCGCCACACCTGTGCCCAGCCGAGAAAGAAGCGTTGCTCCGGAGTAAAGCCGTCGATGACGGGTTGGGGATGCGCGGCGAGAGCCCGCTTCATCGCCGCATAGGCGACGGTCAAACCGCCGAAGTCACCGATGTTCTCGCCGAGCGTCAGCTGCCCTTGCACGTGCGTGGCGGTGTCGATCACGGTGTACGCATCGAACTGCTTGACGATTTTCTGCGCCTCCGCGTCGTAGCGCGTAGCGTCGTCCTTGCTCCACCAGTCGCGCATGTTGCCGAACTTGTCAAATTGCCTGCCCTGGTCGTCGAAGGCGTGCGACATCTCGTGACCAATGACAGCTCCCATGGCTCCATAATTCAGCGCGTCATCGGCATTGGGATCGTAGAAGGGCGGCTGCAGTATTCCCGCCGGGAACACGATCTCGTTGAGAAGCGGGTTTTCGTAGGCGTTGACGGTCGGGGGCGTCATGCCCCATTCAGTGCGGTCCGTCGGCTTGTTGATCTTTGCCCAATCGCGAGCCGAAGCCCACTGCTGCCCGGCGAGAACGTTCGCGTAATATCCCGTCGGACTGATCTGCAGCTTCGAGTAGTCGCGCCACTTGTCCGGATAACCGATCTTGCGACTGAATGCGTCGAGCTTGACCAGAGCCTGCTGCTTGGTTTCCGGGCCCATCCACTGCAACTGCTCGATGCGCGAGCGCAGCTCACGCACGAG
This sequence comes from Gemmatimonadaceae bacterium, assembly GCA_036390815.1. Classification (GTDB taxonomy): domain Bacteria; phylum Gemmatimonadota; class Gemmatimonadetes; order Gemmatimonadales; family Gemmatimonadaceae; genus UBA4720. Next base: position 454 of record DASWBC010000287.1, on the reverse strand, counting down.
GTTGTCCACTATCGTGACGGCTCGCGCCTTGGCTGCGGGCGAGAACTTCCGGGCGACAAACTCCTGTCCGAGCAGCTCGCCGAGGTAGTTGTCGGTGGCATTGACGCACCGTTTCCAGCGCGGGCTGATCTCGGTGGCGCCCGTGAACAACTTGTTGAACTCGAAGTTCTCCTTTACGAAGGGCGTGCTCAGGGACGGCGCCGAGCCGTTGATCAGCCGCCAGCGCAGCAGTGTCTTCCAGTCGGAAAGCGGCACGCTGGTCAGCATCCCGTCGAAATTCTGGAAGAATTCCGGCTGCCCGACGTTGACCTTGGTCGGGATCGGCGCTCCGAGCTCCGAATAGAACTGGGCCCATGAAAAGTGCGGCGTGAGCGAGTCGACCTGCCTCAGCGTCATACCATGATAGTTGTTGACTACGTCGCGAAGCTGAATGGGAGTGCGTGAACCCTTGGCG
>DASWBC010000286.1:0-2149 GCA_036390815.1 Gemmatimonadaceae bacterium | reverse complement strand
CATCAAGTCGGGCGAGACGCGCGTGATCATCGAGCGCGGACGCATCGCGAAGATCAATAGGCCGGCGTCGGCCTCCAACGTGAGCGCTGGGTGACCATCCTCGACATCCGGGTCCTGGGCGACCCGGTTCTTCGCAGGCCGACGACGCCCGTCATCGAAGTCACGGACGAGTTGCGCAGGCTCATCGCCAACATGTTCGAAACGATGTACGCCGCCGAGGGCATCGGACTCGCGGCGCCGCAGGTCGGGCGCTCCGATCGGGTCGCCGTCGTCGATGTTGAAGGGGCGAAGTACGTGCTCATCAATCCCAGGGTCGTCTCCACCCAGGGCACCGCGAAGGAAATTGCGGAGGAAGGCTGTCTCTCCATCCCTGACATCTACGGAGATGTCGAGCGCCCGGCGATCGTCACGATCCGGGCAACGGACGAGAACGGAACCGAGTACGAGGTCACCGGCTCGGAGCTGCTCGGACGGTGCTTCCAGCACGAGATCGATCACCTCGATGGCAAGCTGTTCATCGACTATCTGAGCCCGCTCAAACGCAAGGCCGCTCTGTCGAAGTGGGAGAAGGCGAAGGGGGAATATCCCGGCTCCATACGGAAGGTGCGAAGCGAAGTGAAAGGTGAGCACCATCACGAGACGGAGATGTAGTGCGCGTCGTATTCTGGGGAACGCCGGAATTCGCCGCGCCCGCTCTGCGCGCGCTCGTGGGGGAAGGATTCGAAGTCATAGGTGTCGTTACTCAGCCCGACAAGCCGCAAGGCAGATCGCGCGAGATCATACCGTCGCCGGTGAAGCGGATCGCCATCGACGAAGAGGTTCCGCTGTTCCAGCCAAAAAACGCGCGCGACCCCGAGCTGATCGCGAAGCTCTCCGAGCTCAAACCGGACATCTCGGTCGTCGTTGCCTACGGGCATATCCTGCCTCTGAAGATCATAGAGCTTCCAAAATTGGGAACGCTCAACATCCACGCATCGCTGTTGCCGGAGCTGCGGGGCGCGGCGCCGATTCAGGCAGCGATTCGACAGGGCTTGATGGAGACGGGCGTGACGGTCATGAGGGTGGTCCAGGCACTCGACGCCGGCCCCATCATTCTCCAGGCCGACACCCCGATCTTCGAGGACGAGACCTACGGCGAGCTGCAGGTTCGTCTCTCCGAGCTGGGCGCCCTCACCCTGGTCGAGGCAATGACACTCGTTTCAATCGGCAAGGCCGAGGAAACGCCCCAGGACGATTCGCAGGCGACCTATGCGGCGAAGGTGACGCGAGAGTCCTCGCGCATCAACTGGAACGACAGCGCGCTCGAGATCTCGCGACTCATTCGCGCTTCCGATCCCAAGCCGGGCGCGTTCAGCAAGACGCCTAAAGGTGACGTCAAGATGTTCGGCCCTAAGGTGATGGACGACATCCAGGGCGATCCGGGCGAGGTGCTCAGTGCGACCGGTGAGCTCGTGATCGCGTGCGGCCTCGACGCCATTCGCATCAGCGGAGTACAGCCAGAGGGAAAGAGTCGGATGACGGCGCTCGAGTGGATGCGCGGGCGCGGCACAGCCGTCGGCGACAGGTACGGCGATTGACTACTCCAGTAGCAAAAGCGTCGATTGCGGACCTGCCCTTTGTCCACGCCGTCACGAATGACGAGATCATGCTTCGCCCGGGGTTCCTCAGGAAAGCCATGGCCGTGATGCGCGTGCTGGGCGACAAGGGTGCAATTCACATCCGCTCGCAGCTCCTCGATTCGCCCACTCTCTACTCGCTCACTCTCGCCCTGCTCGAGCTGAACGAACAGACCAAATGCTGGTGCATCGTCAATGACCGGGTGGACATAGCACTGGCTTGTGGAGTGCAGGGCGTACAACTCACTCACAAGTCCATCTCCGTGCCCGACGTCCAGAGGATCGCTCCGGCACTGCGGATCGGCGCCAGCGTTCACTCGCCGGACGAAGCGCGCGACGCCGAGCAGGCGGGGGCTGACTGGTGCGTGGCCGGCCACGTATTCGAGACGCAATCCCACCCCGGCCTGCCTCGGCGCGAGAGTAGTTTCATCAATGATGTCGTGGCGGCGGTAAGCTTTCCTGTGATCGCGATCGGTGGCATCCGCCCCGAGCACGTCCGCTCCATTACCCACCGAGGAGCGCACGGCGTCGCC
>DASWBC010000285.1:0-2743 GCA_036390815.1 Gemmatimonadaceae bacterium | reverse complement strand
ACACGGTGAACAAACGACGGGCCGCCGAAAGGCGGCTCGTTCGTTTTGGGGACAGAGAAAACGAACCGCTGCTCGAGCGGGAATCCGCTGATGCTCGAACGACATCGGATCGCGGGGTAGGACGGCGTCCGATTTTTCTCTTGGCGTTCGGGTCAGAGCACCCTACATTGATCGTGGAGGCGTCAGGATGGCCCGCATCGTGATCGCCGACGATCACGCAATCGTCAGAAGAGGCTTATCGCAGATTCTCACCGACGCTGACGACCTGCGATTGGTCGGAGAGGCTGGAACCGGCGCCGAACTCTTCGACGTCTTACGGTCGCGGCCTGTCGACATGGTCGTTCTCGATCTCAAATTCGGCGACCGCGACGGTATCGATCTGCTGAAACACATCAAAAGCGAATTCCCGCACGTCGCCGTGCTGATGCTCAGCATGCATTCCGAAGAGGTCTTTGCGGTTCGCGCGCTGCGCGCCGGCGCGTCGGGGTACATCCAGAAAGAAGGCGCGCCGGAGATGCTCGTTGCCGCCATCCGACGGATCGCCTCCGGCCGAACGTACGTGAGCCCTGCGATGGCCGAACGCCTCGCAGAAGACGCAGCACGGGGATCACCGGCATCGTTGCCGCACGAGCGGCTCTCCGATCGCGAGTTCGAGATCTTTCGACTCCTCGGTTCCGGGAAGTCGGTCACCGAGATCGCGAACACGTTGAATTTGAGCGTCAAGACCGTCAGCACGCATCGCACCCACATCCTCGAAAAAACCGGACTGCAAACGAACGCGGCAATCGTCGATTATGTGACCGCGCAGCGCCTCCGTTAGCCGGAATCGGACTCCGTCCGATGACATGATCGGAGTGCGTCCTCCGTTTTGTGGATCGCCGCAACCTGCCAGTTTGTTAGTCGCTGTCAATGGACGGCACTTCTGCGTCGGTCATGCGCGCCATGATGACGCGCGAAGCCGCGAGCGACGCGGTTTCACTGCTCGCGCTCTGCCTCGACGCTCGATTCGCGCTTCTTCGCCTGGCAGACGGAACCGTGATCGTCAACGATCTCGACGCTCCCCTCGAGATGGCGGCTGCGCTTTCGTCTCGAGCGATGCAGGCCGGTGACTCTGTCGTCGTCTTCACGCCCGAAGAGCTCGGCGATTTCGACGGAATCCGCGTGTGTGCTGTCGTTCCATTGCGACACGGCGACGGACGTCTCGTCGGTTCGCTGACCGTCATGGATGGCACGCAGCGGCAGATCACATCGACAGATCGCGAGATTCTCAAAAACATCGCACAGCAAATCATTCGATGGATCGAAGCCGACTCGCTCATGGAGGATGCGGCGTCGCAATCGCTACGGCTCGAGGCACTTCTCGATGCGATTCCTGTCGCGGCGTACATGGTCGAAAACGGCCGTCTCGTATACATCAACGCGAAGTTCGCCAGCACACTCGGCTACACGAAAACCGAGCTGATGACGATGTCGTCCCCGGCCGGAGTCATCGTCTCGGAACAACAGAGCTTTGTTCGCGAGATCATGCGCCGGCGGGAGGCGGGAGATCACGATGAAATTCGCTATGTCACACAAGTCCGCTGTCGCGACGGCACCATTCTCGACGCGGAGGTCCACGGGTCCATCGTGAAGGTCGATGGACGGCGCTTCCTGATCGGCGCCGCCGTCGACATCAGCGAACACACCCGCGAGCACAAGCGCGTTCAAGATCGCGAGGAATACTTTCGTGCACTGACCGAGAATGCGTTAGACGTCATTGCGATCCTGGATGAGGCAGCGAGAGTCTGCTACATCACACCGTCTGCCGAAGTGGTCACCGGCTTCGCGCCTCACGAGTTGATTGGAACCGAGTACCGCGACCGGATCCATCCCGAGGACCGCGGTCGATTCGATCGCGACTTCGAGGATCTCGTCCGTGGCGCTCGCTCGCCGGTAGCAACGGCTGCGTATCGGTTCCGATGCAAAAACGGTTCGTGGCGCTCGCTCGAATCCGTCGGCGCGAACCTTCTGAGTCAGCCTCACGTTCGCGGTGTCGTCCTGAACACGCGCGACATCACGGATCGGAAGGTGCTCGAGGAACAGGTCGAGCAACTTCATCGCCTCACCAGCCTTGGCCGGTTGTCCGCGCAGGTCGCGCACGAGTTCAACAACGTCTTGATGGGAATTCAGCCCATCACCGATATCCTCCGCCGGCGTTATTGGGATGATCCGCAACTGAGCCGACTCGCGGAAGCGATCGGAGCGTCGATCGCCCGTGGGAAGCGCATCACCACCGATATCCTGCGCTTTGCCCGCCCGGCTCAACTGACGCTGCAGACGGTCGACGCAAAGCCGCTGATTCGCCAGACGGGTGAAGAGATCCGGTCGTTGCTTCCGGAGACGATCGCAATGACGAGCACCGTCGGCGACGGACCCTTATACGCAAACGCGGATCCCGCGCAACTCTCCCAGGTACTCATCAATCTGGCTCTCAATGCGCGCGACGCCATGCAGTCGACGGGCGGCACACTCACGCTCAGCGTTTCCAGTGGCCGGCCTTTCGACGCGTCCAGCGGCCCGGAGTTCATTCACTTCACCGTCACCGATACCGGTGAGGGGATCTCTGAGGACCATCTGCCGTTCATTTTCGAGCCGCTCTTCACGACGAAAAAGACGGGCACCGGACTTGGGCTCTCAGTCATCTGGCAGATCGTGACGGCGCATCGCGGTCATCTGTCGGTTGAAAGCGAAAAAGGAAAAGGCA
>DASWBC010000284.1:0-1934 GCA_036390815.1 Gemmatimonadaceae bacterium | reverse complement strand
TGTGGCAGCCCAAGAAGCTTTACTACTATACTGATGCGTCCCACTTCGACTTCGTAAAGGGAAAAGGACCGGAGTATTCGATGACGGCGATGTCGCCGTCGCGTCACGTCTCATACGCGCGGCTCGCGGCCACCGAGCTGTCGTTCCATCGCACTCAGTACGGCGACGACCCGGCAAAGGCTCTCGCGACGAACAACCTGAAGGATTTCGAACTGCCGCTGCCATTTGTGCTCGCCAAGTCCCTCGTGGGCGGCGCACTTACCGGTGACATCATGGGCGGCGTTCGATCGGGAGCGATCCCATTCGCCCCCGTGCGCGGATACCGCCCGCCGGAAAATGCGGCCGGCTTGTCGATGGAGCTGGGCCAGGGATGGGCCTTCTACCGTCGCTTCTACCCGGCGCACAATCTCGACGTCATGCCCGGGCTGCTCGCGCCGGAGCTCGGCGTCGGAAGCGGAGAGCATTTTCCCGTGATGCTGTTGCTTCACAACGCGACGGACAAGCCAGTCACATTCCAGCTGCGAACGCAGCTTCCGCCGGGTTGGGCAGTAGACAGCACCTCAGCTCAGCACTCGCATCCCTGGCCAATGAGCGCTTTCACTGCCGCTCCACACGACGACTTCCCGGTACGCATCCGCCTCATAGCGCCGCGACTCGAGAAATCTCAATGGCAAACGATTTCCTGGACCGCTGACGCAGACGGGCAGCAACTTGGACCGGTGACGCTCAAGGTTTTTGTCGGAGGACAATGAAACCGATGGCAACTCGGGCCGACGTCCGTCGCATTGCTCTGAAGTTGCCCAAAGTCGCAGAGGCGGATGTTGGGTTCGCCTTCTCGGCCCCGGACAAGAAGGGAAAGCTCAAGGGATTCGTCTGGGTGTGGATGGAGCGCGTCGTGCCAAAAAAACCTCGCGTGCCAAATCCCGGCGTGATCGCGGTGCGCGTTGCCAACCTGGGCCAGAAGAGTGCGCTGTTGTCCGCTGAGCCGAAGAAGTTTTTTACCGAGCCGCATTACGACGGATTCCCAGCCGTGCTCGTGCGGCTTGATGCTGTTAGCGTCGCGGATCTCAAGGTGCTGATCGCGGAGGCGTGGCGGTGTCAGGCGCCGGCGGAGCTCGCGCAACGCAAGCGTTAGGCGCGCAACAACAAGCAACCCGAGGAATCGATGCTCACTCCCGACATGCGAGCCGTGATCGAGGCCGTTCACCTCTGCTTCGCCGCCACGGTTACGCCCGAGGGTCGGCCGAACCTGTCACCCAAGGGGACCATCGGGGTGTGGGACGACACGCACCTGTTCTTCCTCGACATCGCGTCTCCGGGCACTCGCGCGAATCTCACGCACTCGCCGTGGATGGAGCTCAACGTGGTCGAGCAGCTTTCTCGGCGTGGCTATCGCTTTTTCGGAAAAGCCGAACTGCATCCGGAGGGCGGCGCGGTGTACAGTGAGGCCAAGCGGCGCGTCTACGGCGAAGCGCCACCCACCTACCCGATGACGGCAGTCGTATTGCTCGCGGTCGAGCGCGCGGCTCCGTTGCTCTCTCCTGCATACTGGCGCTTCACGGACGAGACGGCACTGCGCGAGATCTGGCGGGCACGGCGTGAAGAGCTCGATCGCGACTTCGAGGCCCACATCGCTCTTGTCGGTCCGGTCCGCGTCGAGGCGCACGGGCGTTAGCTTCTCAAGGCGTGTACGGCTGTCACCGTCTTCCGCACGGAAATGTCTCCGATGGACACTACCTATAACATTCTGGCTATCTCCGGCAGCCTACGCGCGCGCTCATCGAACACGGAAGCATTGCGCGCTGCCGCGAGGTTGGCTCCAGCATCGGCCAACGTCACGATCTTTGACGGGCTTGGCGCATTGCCCCACTTTAACCCCGATCTCGACGGCGAAGGCGCCGACCCGCCCGCTGAGATAAGAGACTTTCGGGCAC
>DASWBC010000283.1:0-5184 GCA_036390815.1 Gemmatimonadaceae bacterium | reverse complement strand
CGGTGTCAGCGGCTCAGCGTCGTTCTGATTCGTCTGGGTCAGCACGACCTCGGTAACGGTGCTCGTGGGTCGAAGGTCAACAGATCTTCCGCCTGAGTGATACTCCATACCTTTGCGGAACGCGTTGGCTCGGCCGAGCGGCGCGCGACGACGAGCCGCACACTATTCGCAGCGAGCAGAGGATTCCAAACCCGGAGGGTGTCATGTTGAGGAGAGAAGTAGCGTTGAGCGCCATGACGGCGCTTCTCGTCGGATGCACGGCGGACAAGCCCGCTCCGACGGCATTCGAGGTTCGCGTTCCACTGTTCGCCGTCGGTGGAAATGCAGATTTCAATCTCGGGACCCACATGACGGGCGCCGAGGAAGTGTTCACGCCCGTTCCTCCGAGTACTGCAACGCCAGCGGATTCGCGTGGTCAGGGGGAGGCAATCTTCCGGGTCAGCGCCGACGGAAGCTCAGTCGATTTCCGGCTCATCGCGTCGAACATCGACAACGTGATCATGTCGCACATCCACTGCGGCCGTCCCGGACAGAACGGACCTATCCGTATGTGGCTCTATCCCGTCATCGGGCCGACTGGCGCGCCGGGCCCGAACGGAACAGGGCGGCAGAGCGGCGTACTGGCGTCAGGAACGTTCAACCCGACGGGCGTCATCTGTCCGGCGAGCGCAGTCGGTCAGGACATGCCGTTGCTCGATGCGATCCGGGCGGGTCTCACCTACGTCAACGTGCACACGAACGATGGCGTCGGTACGGTCAATACGGGACCAGGAGACTTCCCCGGCGGCGAGATTCGCGGGCAGCTCGATCACGGGCAATAAAAGAACTGAACGGGATCCGAAGAAGAGAACTGAATGGGGTCCGAGATCTACGCCTCTGACATCTCGGATCCCGTTCCTTTCTTTTCTCTTGAATCAGCGCACTACCTGATCGGCCACGTCCCTCCGACCGCCTTGTAAACCGCAACCAGCGCGGTCGCGGCTGACGTGTAACCCTGCGTCAGCTGGCTCTCAGCATCGAGCAGCGTCCGTTCAGCATCCAGCACCTGGAGAAAATCCGTCAACCCCGCTTCGAACCGCTGCTGCGCGAGATCCGCGGCGCGAGCGCTCGAACGCACCGCACTCTCGAGGATCGCCAGACGTGCATGCGCCCGATCGTAAGTCACGAGCGATCCCTCGCTCTCTTCGAGCGCTTGAAGAACCGTCGCGTTGTACGTGGCCTGCGCCTCTTCCTGCCCGGCTTGTGCTACCTCGACTCTCTCTCGCACTCGCCCCACGTCGAAGAGAGGGAAACTCACGACCGGTCCAACCAACAGCCTCGAAGTGCCGCGCTTGAACAGGGAATCGGCGGCCGTCGCTGCGTAGCCGGCTCGCGCGGCTAGCGTCACGCGGGGCAGATACTCCGCCCGCGCTGCCCCGACGAACAACGACCGCGCCGCGAGTTGTCGCTCCGCGCGTAGCACGTCGGGCCGACGATGAACGAGCTGGTCGGGTGAGCCAACAAACAAAGTGTCCGGCAGACGCAGCAGCGGTCCCGTGTCGAGCACCGCGACTGGTAGCGCGTTCGGAGCACGCCCGAGCAATACAGCCAGTCGGTTCCTGTCCAGCGCGATCTGCGATTCGAGCAGCGGTGTCGTCGCGAGCGTCAGATACAGGACGGATTTCGCGCGCTCTGTATCGAACGCCGTTCCGCGCCCCGCCGCCAGACGGTCTTCGGTGAGCTTTACGACCTTGCGCTGGTTCACCGCGTTCCGCGCGGACACCGCTAGCTGCCGCTGTGCGCCTCGCAGGTCGAAGTACGTGCGCGCGACTTCCGCCGCGACACTCACCTGAACGGCCTCGAGACCGTATTGCGACGACTCGGCCAGCGCACCCTGCGCCTTCACCGTTCGCCCGACGCGACCGAACATGTCGACCTCCCACGACGCGTCGAAGCCGACGTCCCACAACTGCGACGTCGGAAGCTGACTCGAGAGGCCGGGCGTCTGTGCGATCGAAAATTGCTGGCGCGACGTGCTGCCCGTCCCCGTTACTGTCGGCACCAGATCGTACGCCGCGAGGCGCCGCGCCGCGCGGGCACTGGTGAGACGCGACTGGGCGATGCGAACATCAGTGTTCGCGCGCTGGGCTTCACGAATCAGCATCGTCAGCGTGCTGTCGCCGAGATCGCTCCAGAACGGAGTCGACGCCAGCGCCGTGCTCACGTGGATCGCGCTCGTCGGGATGTCCTCCGACGCACCGCGCGAGTCGGCTGGCACGGGCGTGACGCTGCTGACGCTGTATGTAGAAGGAACCGGCACTTCGGGTGCCCGATAAGCCGGCGTGGAGCAGGCGGCCAGCAGCCCGGTGAGCGCCGTCAGGATCTTACGCATGACTGCTACCCTCATTCCCCACCGCCTTCGATGGACGCCAGGCATGGAGAGGTTGTATGTCTTCTGCTTGTGGTGAAGGCTTGTTGGCACGCCGATCGACGACGCCGCGGACGAGCACGTAGAAGAGGGGTGTGAAGAGAAGTCCAAGGAAGGTGACGCCGAGCATTCCGGAGAACACCGCGATGCCCATCACCCTCCGCATCTCCGCGCCTGCTCCACTCGCAACAATGAGTGGTATGACACCAGCGATGAACGCGAAGGAAGTCATCAGAATCGGACGCAGTCTGATGCGAGCGGCCTCGAGCGCGGCCGTGAAGCGGTCGCGTCCCTGCCGCTCGAGATCCCGCGCGAACTCGACTATAAGAATCGCGTTCTTGCACGCGAGACCCACCAGCACGAGGAGGCCGATCTGCGTGAAGACGTTGTTGTCGCCGCGAGTCAGCCACACGCCGGCGATCGCGGAAACCAGCGACATCGGAACGATCAGCATTATTACGAGCGGCAATGACCAGCTCTCGTACTGCGCGGCGAGAACAAGGAACACGAGCAGAATGCAGAGCGGGAAGACCAGGACGGCGGTGTTGCCAGCAAGCTTCTGCTGATAAGTCAGTTCAGTCCACTCGTAGCCGATGCCATTCGGCAACGTCTCGCTCGCGAGCCTTTCCATTATCTGCACCGCTGCTCCGGCGCTTACCCCCGGGGCCGCGCTGCCGCTGATGTCAGCGGCGGGATAACCATTGTAGTGGGTGACCTGGTCCGGACCGTACGACTGCTTCATCGTCAGCACCGAGCCGAGCGGGACCATCTCGCCGCGCACGTTTCGAACCTTGAGCTGAGCGATGTTGTCCGCGTTCGCGCGATAAGGCGCGTCCGCCTGTGCGATCACCTGATAGGTGCGGCCGAACTTGTTGAAGTCGTTGACGTATTGTGAGCCGAGATAGATCTGAAGCGTCGAGAACACATTATTCAGCGGAATCCCCAGCTGTTTCACCTTGTCGCGATCGACGTCGGCGAAGAGCTGAGGCACGTTGATCTGGAAACTCGAGAATCCGCCGGCGAGTCCCGGCGTCTGGTAGGAGCGGCCGAGCAGCGCCTGGGTCGCCGCATAAAGCGTCGAATCGCCCAACCCGGCCCTGTCCTCGACCATCAGCTTGAAACCGCCGATCGATCCCAACCCGTTCACCGCGGGGGGAGGAAAGACGGCGACGAAGCCCTCCTGGATCGAAGAGAACTTCTGATTGAGCGCCATCAGGATGGCGTTACTCTTCAGGTTCTTCGATTTTCTTTCTTCGAACGGCTTGAGTCCGAGGAAAATCACGCCCGCGTTCGACTTGGGGCCGAAGCTGGTGATTGACAGCCCGGGGAATTCGACGGCGTGCTCGACGCCCGGTGTATGGAGGGCCAGGTCCGTCATCCGTCTGATGACCGCTTCGGTGCGGTCGAGCGACGCGGCATCGGGCAGCTGCGCGATCGCAACGAGGTACCGCTTATCCTGGCTCGGTACGAATCCCTTCGGCACTCTCGTGAATCCGAGAATACCGATCAGAACAAGGACTCCATCGACCGCAAGCGCAAGCACGGAGCGATGTGTCACACGCGTCACGATGCTGCCGTAGCGATTGGACGCCCGCCCGAAGACACGGTTGAATGGATCGAACAGCCAGCCAAGCAGCCGGTGCATGATGCGTGTTGGCGCGTCTTCCGGCGCCCCACGTGGCTTGAGGAGCACCGCGGCAAGCGCTGGCGACAACGTCAGCGAGTTGAACGCCGAGATCAGAGTCGAGAACGCGATGGTAAGGGCGAACTGCCTGTAGAACTGACCGTCCAGGCCACTGATGAACGCCACCGGAACGAACACAGCGGACAGTACGAGCGCGATCGCGATGATCGGGCCGCTGACTTCCTCCATCGCGCGGTGACTCGCATCGAGAGGCGACAGGCCCTCCTCGATGTGGCGCTCGACGTTCTCGACTACGACGATTGCGTCGTCGACTACTATACCGATCGCCAGCACCAGTCCGAACAGCGACAGCGTATTGATCGAGAACCCAGTCGCTAGCATCACCGCGAAGGTGCCGACGATGGAGATTGGAACCGCGACGAGCGGAATGATCGAGGCTCGCCACGTCTGCAGAAAGAGAACGACCACGATCACGACCATCAGCGTGGCGAGGAGCAGGGTGTAGATCACCTCGCGGATCGAATCGCGGACGAACAATGTCGGATCGTACACAGAGGACCATTCGACTCCCTCCGGGAACCGGGTCTTCAGGTCGGCCATCTTCGTGCGAATGGCACTGGAGAGAGCAAGCGCGTTCGAGCCGGGAGATTGGAACACGACGATGGCAACGGCCGGCTTGTTGTCAAGCAGCGCCCGCAGGCCGAACGTCCCAGGTCCGAGCTCGATGCGCGCCACATCGCGTAGGCGAGTGACGGCTCCGTCGGCGCCAGTCTTGACGATGATGTTGCCGAACTCTTTTTCGTCAGTGAGTCTTCCGCGCGCGACGACCGTCAGCTGATATGCCACCGGATCATTCATCGGCGGGGCGCCGACGGTGCCCGCGGCGACCTGGAGGTTCTGCTCGCGAATTGCGTCGACGACGTCGGCCGCCGACAATCCATACGATGCCACACGGTTAGGATCGAGCCAGACCCGCATTGCGTAGTCGCCCGCACCGAACACGATCACCTGGCCCGCGCCGGGAATTCTCGACAGGTCGTTGCGCACATTCAGCAGCGCATAGTTCCGCAGGTAGACAGGGTCGTAGCGACCATCCGGAGAAAAGAGGTGCACGACCATCGTGATGTCCGGG
>DASWBC010000282.1:0-2181 GCA_036390815.1 Gemmatimonadaceae bacterium | reverse complement strand
GCTGTGCCAGGCGTCTTCACAGATCAGCATGGCCGCGCGGCCCCACTCGGTATCGAATGCGCGAACCTCGAATCCGCGATCGACGAATCGTTCCTCGTCGAACATCCCATACGTCGGAAGGAACAGCTTGCGGTGGACGTGGCGGATCACCGCCTGGTTGCCTCCCAGCGTCGCATAGAGCGCACTATTATAGAAGGCGTTGTTCCACACCTCGTAGAACCCAATGCACACATCGAGCGGCCGCGGTGTAGTAACTGCGGAGGCGTACTGCGCCTGAAGATCCCGGGCGAAAGCGCCGGCTGTCGTGGCGACGTCGCGGACACCCCCTTCGACGAAATACCCGGTGAGGGCTGTCTCCGCAAAGACCGCTACATCGGGACGGGGGTCGAGCGAGTCGATTTGCGAAAAAATGCCGGCCAGACGGGCGAGGTTGGTGGCATACTCGCCCTTTCGAGGCTTGAACTGAACGACGACAAGATGAATAGATCGATCCATCCTTCTGAAGTTGCCATAGCGCAGAGGTACAATCAACCGTTGCGCGCCCTCGTCCTGGCGGCGCTTGTTCTTACGCCCGCGCTCGTGGCCGCGCAGCAGACCGCGGCCAACGACACGGAGCCATGGACGATCGTTCCGATGCCCCAGGCCTCGCTCGTCCTGGCCCGGGATGGGTCGCTCATCGGCGAGATCGGCAAGGAGATCCGCACCAGCGTAGCGATCAAATCACTGCCGAAATATCTGCCACAGGCGTTCGTCGCCGTAGAGGATCACCGCTTCTACCAGCACGACGGAGTCGATGTCGTCGGCATCGCTGGCGCTCTCAAGGACAACATCTTCGGGGAGCGCCGCGGGGCGAGCACCATCACACAGCAGCTCGTCGGCAACATGCACCCGACGCTCATCGACCGTACCGACAGAAGTCTGGGCCGGAAGCTCGCGGAGCAGTCGGCCGCGCGCGAGATGGAGAAGCACTACACCAAGGATCAGATACTCGAAGGATATCTGAATCAGATTGGATTCGGCCATGGGTGGTACGGAGTGGAGAGCGCGGCGCGACACTATTTCGGCAAGAGTGCGTCGAGGCTCTCGCTGGCGGAGGCCGCCTCCCTGGCGGCGATGCCCAAGGGGCCGGCGCTCTACGATCCGCTCAAGTATCCCGATCGCGTGCGGCAGCGGCGCAACGTCGTGCTGTCGCTGATGAATGATCAGGGCTACATCACATCCGCGCAGGCGACAGCCGCAAAGGCGGCGCCGCTCGTGAACTTCCCCAATGCCGGATATTCCGCCTACTCGCCCTGGTTCGTCGATGTCGTTCGCGTCCAGGCTACGCGCGCGGGAATTCCTGTCGCGCAGGGCGGCTATCGGATTTACACGAGCCTCGATCCCATTCTTCAGAACGCCGCAATGAGCGCCCTGCTCGAAGAGACGGCCGCGGTAGAATCACAGCCTGACTACGCGCATCCCAAATTCGTCCCGGGGGCGGTGTCACGGACTGGGGTACGAGCAACAACCGATTATCTGCAGGGAATGGTAGTCGCGCTCGATCCGACTTCCGGGGATGTTCGCGCGCTCGTGGGCGGACGCGATTACAACGACTCGCATTTCGATCGCGCCGTTGACGGAATGAGACAGCCCGGATCGTCGTTCAAGCCAATCGTGTACGCGCTCGCCATCGCCGACAGCATCGCGCCCAACGCAATTTTCCAGGACACGGCTCTCGCCATCAACCTGCCCAACGGCACCGTTTACAGCCCCGAGAATTCCGATGGCCAGTACCTGGGTCCGCTCACCCTGCGTGACGCGCTGGCGAAGTCGCGCAACGGCGTCGCCATCCAGCTGGGCCAAAGGCTCGGAATGGACTCGATCTCGAATCTCGCGCACAGGATGGGACTGAGCTCGAAGATCGCTCCCTATCCGTCGAGCGCGATCGGCGCCTCGGTGGTGCAGCCGCTGGATCTGGTGGCAGCCTATACGACCTTCGCAAATCTGGGCACGCCGGTAGAGCCTCGCTTCATCTACCGCGTCGAAGACAGGAACCGGAAAGTCGTGATGAGTCGCGAGGTGAAGGCGCTCGCTCCGGCTCTGGACCCTCGGGTCACTTATGTAGTCCGTGACATGATGCGCGATGTCGTCGAGCGCGGCACGGCCGCAAGCATTCGACGCTATCTGCCGGCATCGATTCCA
>DASWBC010000281.1:0-3147 GCA_036390815.1 Gemmatimonadaceae bacterium | reverse complement strand
GTGCTCTCGCTCGTGACGAAAGTCGCGGGCACCGACTCGACCGTGCTGATTACGGGCGAGACCGGCACCGGAAAAGAGCTGATCGCGCGCGCGATTCACAAGCGGTCGCTGCGTGCGTCACGGCCGTTCGTTTCCGTGAATTGCGGCGCGATCCCGCCGTCACTCATTACTTCCGAGTTGTTCGGCTACGAAAAAGGCGCGTTCACCGGCGCGATCCAGCGGCACCTCGGCCGGTTCGAGCTCGCCGACCGCGGCACGATCTTCCTCGATGAAGCCGGCGATCTGCCGCCAGAGGCCCAGGTCGCGCTGCTGCGCGTCCTGCAGGAGCGCACATTCGATCGCGTCGGCGGCAGTAAGCCGGTCGGCGTGGACGTGCGAGTCATCGCAGCGACGAACCGCGACCTCGACAAAGACGTCGCGGATGGCTCGTTCCGCGATGATCTGTACTACCGCCTCAGCGTCTTTCCGATTCACGTCCCGCCGCTGCGCGATCGTACCGGCGACATTCCCGTGCTCGTCCAATATCTGACGCAACGCTACGCCGCGAGAGTCGGCAAGAAAATCACGAACGTCAGCCGCCGGACGATGGACCTGTTCACCGAATACAAATGGCCCGGCAACGTCCGCGAATTGCAGAACGTCATCGAGCGCGCCGTGATCCTGTGCGACCGCGACACGCTGGTTGTGGACGAAACCTGGCTGCAGAACCGGCGCGCGAAAGAGACGACAGGCAGCCGCGGTCTCGGCCGTCCGACGATCCGCGAAGAGAAAGAGATGATCGAGAGCGCGCTCGCCGGGTCGTCCGGGCGCGTCGCCGGTCCCGCCGGCGCCGCGGCGAAGCTCGGGATTCCGCGCTCCACGCTCGAATCGCGAATCCGCTCGCTGCGCATCGACAAAAATCGATTCAGGTCCTCCCGTTGACGCGCGACGTGGCGAAACTCGGCATTTGATGAGTTTCGTCATCGCACGAGCCGCTTAAGTGCTTTTATATCAAACACTTCACTGTGGCACTGCGGTTGCGATTGTCAGCGGTCGATGACACTGAGAATCGAACAGAGCGCAAACGACTCCGAGACGATTTTCACGCTCATCGGGAGGATCACCTCGCCGGATGTGCAGCAGTTGAAAGCGGAGATTGCCGAAGCGCGCAATCGCGTAACTCTCGACCTTCAGCAGGTGTGGCTCGTCGATCTCGACGCCGTCCACTTCCTCGCGGCAGCCGAACAACATGGCATTCATCTCCGCCACCTTCCGCAGTACGTCCGCGCGTGGATCCTCCAGGAGAAGCCGAGGGTCGGTGAGCTCGAATGAGACGGCCCTCATCCGATGGACGCATGAACACAAAGGAGATTTCACAGATGGAACGGATTCTGGCAGTTGTTTTCGATAACGAGAAGAAAGCCTACGAAGGCAAAACCGCGCTGCGTCAGGTCGAGCAGGACGGCGACATCGTCATCTACGGTGGCGCCATAGTGACGAAGCATGCCGACGGTACCGCGACGGCGAAGGAGTTCGACGATCTCGGCGGGATCGGCGGCCTCGCCGGCACGGCGCTCGGCAGTCTGATCGGACTCCTCGGCGGGCCGGTGGGAGTGGCCGTGGGGGCGGCGTCCGGTTTTGCCGCCGGCGTCATTGCCGACGTCGACTATTTCGACAACGCGCGCGTCGGCGAGGACTTCGTCGCCGACCTGTTCAAGTCGCTCACGCCGAACAAGGTGGCCGTCGTCGCCGAAGTCGACGAGGACTGGACGACGCCGGTCGATACGCGGATGGAGAGCATCGGAGGGACGGTCTATCGCCGTTCGATGTGGGAAGTCCGCGAAGCCGCTGACGAGAAAGAGATCGCCGCGATGAAGGCCGATCTCGCGCAGCTCAAGGCGGAGCAAGCGAAAGTGAATGCCGAGCGGAAGGCGAAGCTGCAGAAGAAGGTCGATCAGCTCCAGGCGAAGATCGACGCGCAGCAGAAGAAAGCGAAAGAGCGCCAGGCGGCGTTCCAGGCGCGCCAGAAGTCGAAGAGCGAAGTGCTCAAGAACAACGCGAAAGCAGCCGGACGCGCGCTCAAGCAGCTGGCGAACACACCGGTCTAAACCAACACAACTTCAAGAAAGGACAAATCAGACAATGACTACCAACACTCTCTCTCAAGACATCTCGAAGAAGGCCGGGTGGAGCATCTTCATGGGCTTCCTCACGGCCGCAATCGGCGCCGCCATGATCATCTATCCGCTGGCGACGGCCACTGTGTCCACGCTGTTCTTCGGGTGGGCCCTCATCCTCGCCGGCGGTGCGCAAGTGGTCTTCGCGTTCAGCTCCGACACCGTGGGCAACTTCTTCGTGAAGCTCCTGCTCGGAATCCTGTACGGGATCGCCGGCGCCGCGCTCGTGGCGTTCCCGCCGGCGGGTGTCCTCACGCTCACCTGGGTGCTTGCCGTGATGCTGCTCGCGCAGGCGATCATTGAAATCGTGCTGGCCTTCTCGCTGCCCGCAGTCGCGGGCCGCGGTTGGTTCCTGGCCAGTGCGATCGCGAGCGCGTTCCTCGGCATCCTGATCATCGCCGAGTGGCCGGCCAGCGCCGTCTGGACGATCGGCACGCTTCTAGGCGTCGCCGTTCTGTTCAACGGAATCTCGCGCATCGTGGTCTCGGGCACCGTCCTCAAGGGCGTGCACGACTTCAGGCAAGTGGCGAAAGCTGCGTGATCCCGTGCGCTCTCTGAGTGAACCGGCACTCCCCGTTTTGAATGCGTGCGCTGAGGTGCGAAATGCGCCTCAGCGCGCGCACGCGCGGATCCGAGGCGAACGCTGCGGTCCGCCGTTTCCGATTTACCGCGATCCGGCCGGCGAGTTGCTCGCGGCACATGCGTCGGCAGACAGTGCCAGCAACGCTACGGTCGCGCACATCCTCGCTGTCGCATCAGGCTATGCCTATGCGGATCTCGAGACGATGGCCACAATGATGAGCCGCGTCGGATTCGCGGAACACGCGACGGTTTGCGTGTCCCAGACGGTGGACGCGATGTACATCGACTCTACGGCGTATCTGACACAGAGCCGCTGCGGTCGCGTGGCGATCCTCAGTTATCGCGGCACGCCGCCGGCGAGCCTCGTGACCTGGCTCGGCGATGCCGACGTCGGATCCGATTCGATGCG
>DASWBC010000280.1:0-9216 GCA_036390815.1 Gemmatimonadaceae bacterium | reverse complement strand
CGAGCTCGCTCACGGGCGCGGCGTCGGCGCCGTTGTCGCCGGGCGTGCCCTTCTCTTTCCGCTTTGGAACGGGGGCGAGGGAACGCTTCGCCTCGGTGCTCATACGCCGGCCGCCTGCACCTGCTCCCCCGCGTGATAGCTCGAGCGAACGAGCGGACCTGACTCAACGTGCCGAAATCCCATTTCCATTCCAAGCTCGTACAGCTTTTTGAATTCCTGCGGAGTGTAGTAGCGATCGAGCTTGATATGCGCGTCGGACGGCCGGAGGTACTGTCCGAGGGTAAGGATATCGACACCGACTTCGCGCAGATCGCGCATCACCGCGACGACTTCCTCGATGGTCTCACCCATTCCGAGAATCATGCCCGTCTTGGTCGGAATGTCGGGCGCGATGCGCTTGGCGTAGCGGAAGATCTCCATCACGCGGGGATAGCGCCCACCAGGTCTCGCTTTCTTATAGAGGCGGGGGACTGTCTCTGTGTTGTGATTGTAGATCTCGGGACCGGCCTCGAGGACGGCGCGAATGCTGTCTTCGTTGCCCTGAAAATCGGGGACGAGCACTTCGACCGAGCAGCCGGGAATCTTCTCGTGAATCTGGCGAATCGTCTCGGCGAAAACCCAGGCGCCGAAGTCGGGCAGATCGTCGCGATCGACCGAAGTTATCACCGCGTGCTGTAGTCCCATCTCGGCGATCGCCTGCGCGACGCGATAGGGTTCGGCGATGTCGTACTTGGGTGGTCGGCCGTGGGCGACGGCGCAATAGGCGCAATTGCGTGTGCACACGTCGCCGAGGATCATGAACGTGGCAGTGCCATGATCCCAGCATTCGCCGACGTTCGGGCAGTGCGCTTCCTCGCACACGGAATGCAGGTCGAGCTCACGCATCAAGTGCTTGAGCCGCATATAGTTGGGGCCGCCGGGCGCCTTCACCTTGAGCCACGAGGGTTTTCGCTCGGGGAGAGGCTCGGCGCGATGGCGACCCATTATCTGATAGAGGGGTTCTGGCATTGGGAACTGGGTTCGATTGCGCCGAGAGGGGATCCAAGTACTGAGTGGTGAGTTTTGAGTTCTAAGTGTGTCAGTGGTTGTCAGTTTGGTTGGGGGCTACTGAAAACCACTGCACGACTGACCGACTAAGCAACTGACCACTCACGACTTGCATCCCCCCTGCTTAGCCCCGAACTCTCTTCGAAAGTCAGCAGCCGCAATCTACATTAAAACCGGTCCGGGCGAAATTGTGACAAGTCGTGGCTAAGTGGTGATTCTGTCACGAGATCGGCGATTAAATCCCCCGTGAGGGGGGCCATGAGGACCCCATTGCGAGAATGACCGCAGGCGTAGATGAGCGACGGATGCTCCGGATCGGGGCCGAGCATAGGCAGCATGTCCGGAGTGATCGGGCGCAGGCCCGCCCACGCGTCGGTCCTGTGCGCGGACGCGAGGTCCGGACAAATCTCTTCTGATGCGGCGCGGACTTTTTTCACGCCGCTCGGGGTGGTGCTCGAATCGAAGCCGACGTTTTCCATCGTGCTGCCACCGATCGTCAGAACACCTCGCGGGACAACGTAGCCGCGAGGCCCGTAAGCGACGTGGCGGAGCGGAGAGGCTGAATAGGACACAAGCTGTCCGCGGGCCGGCTGTACGGCTCGGGCGAGCCTCGCTCCGGTAATTTTGCCTGCCCATGCGCCGGCGGCGATAATGACGCGGCGAGCGCTGTGTTGTGCCCCCGATTCAACTCTGACCGTGCACGAGTCTCGCGCTGCGTCGACAGCTATCACGGCATCGCTCATTCTCGTGATCCGATCACTGACCGCGCAGAGTTTCTCGAGCGCGGCGAGCAGCATGGTGTTGTCGACCGCGCCATCGTCGGGGCTGAAGACAGCGCCCAAGCCGTGGGATAGCGCCGGCTCGAGCTCTCTCAGCTCCTTTGCATCGAGCCAGCGACTGGTCGGGAGGGCGGTCTTCTTCAGCCCCTTGATTCCCTTTTCGCTGAGCGCGACCTGAAGGATCCCAAGTCGATTGACAGGTACTTTGACGCCCGTCCGATCTGCCAGAAAATCGACAAAGGATGGATACCGGTCGCGAGCGGCGATTCCAAAAACATGGGCCGGTCCCGAAGCGCGCTCGACAGATGGCGCCAGCATTCCCGCGGCGGCGGGAGAGGCTTCGCCGGGGCGGCGCTCGCCTATCAGCGTGACGGAGACCTTGCGTTCGGCCAGGGCGGCGGCAATCGCAAGGCCGATCAACCCTCCGCCCACTACTATGGCTTCGGTGGTCAGCTTTGGGGTTGCGGGCATTGCCCCTCGTGAAACAACCCGCACGGCGGTATCGTAGGGATAACTGTCACCGTATCGGAGAACGTCATGTTACGCGCCATCTTTATGATCGGCCTATTCGCCATGCTGGGCCTCTTCGCCGTGGGCATGGTGTTCAAGCTTTTCGGCGGCCTGGTTGGCCTCACCTTCTTCATTGTGGGGCTCGCGCTGAAGGTAGTTATTGTCGGGGGCTTGCTGTACTTCGGTATCCGGGTTCTCAGTCCGGACACTGCGGCGCGGCTCCGGGACAAATTCTCCGGGACTCGGCTTACCCGGTACTAGGGTGCTACCGCCTGCGACCTGACTGCAACTGAACAGGGTGAGGGCTGACAACTGCAAACTGAACTGCAAAAGAACGGGGTAGGAGGCGTCAGAGTAGCGTAGGTGCCAGGTATCAGGTCACGACGCCCGGACTTCACTCGGTGGCATTCCGGGCACAGGCAGTTGCTTGTACCCTGAATCGCGCCGGTGAAGTCCGGGCGTAGTGACCCGGTACCTGGCACCTATGCATCTCTGACACCTCCTACCCCGTTCAGTTCAGTTTTCAGTTATCCAGGGCCTCGACGATCCCCCATACTAGCAAAGGGACCATGATCTCGTGGTGCCCGGTGATCTCGTAGCCTTTCCCGCTCCCCTGCGTCGGCCGCTGCACGACGTTCACGCGGGGCCGGTAGTGGCGCTGCATATCGAGGTCACAGGTAGTGAATCCGGTCGGCTTTCCGGCGTTGAGGTTTCGGGCGATCGTCAGCGCCTTCAGAAAAACCTCAGGCATGATCACCGCGCTCCCGAGGTTGAGGACGACTCCCCCTTCGTGCAGTGCAGGGAGGGAAGCGGCGAGCCGACGGAAGTCGCGGTGGCTCGTGTCGCCGATCGACGCACCGTTCGCCGCGGGATGCTGATGAATTATCTCGGCGCCGATGGCTGCGTGAACGGTGCAGGGGATTCGCAATCGGTGAGCGGCGAGCAGCACCGAGAGGTCGCCATTCGACAAGGGGGTACCCTCGAGCGCGCGGGCAAGTGCCTCGCCCATCCCCCAGCCGCTCTTCATCCCTGCCGTGAACGCCTCATTCATGCCGCGGCCGGTTTCTTCCGCCATGCCGAAGGTGCCATCCACGAGCCCCCGTGCTACGTCTTCCGAGGTGGCGCCGAAACGCGCGATCTCGTAGTCGTGGATCGCAGCCGAGCCATTCATGGCGAGGTGGGTGATCACCTTGCGGCTCATCAGCTCGATCAGAAGGGGAGAAAGGCCCGTTTTCACAATGTGGCCGCCGAGCATGACAACGACCGCGCGCTTATTCTTCGAGGCAGACGCGATCGCGTTCACAACGCGGAGGAAATCCCGAGCTACCAGAACATCGGGCAGCGATTTCAGGAAAGCGGCGAAGCTCCGATCACTCCCGGGAGCGGATGCGAATTCGGAGGCGGCAACTTTGTTGGGGCGCCGTTCGATTGGAACGGTGCGGACTCTCGAGAGATCGACTTCCGCGATCGGCTCGGAAGGCGCGCTTCTGGGGTTCGGCCCTGCCGCCTTCGGTCGAGGGTGCGGACCGCGGTTACCGCCTACGGATTTGGCGATGGGAAGTAGGACTTGAGATAAAGATTGAGCGAGCCGAAGGACAGCTTCGATTTCATCTGGAGCATGATGCGCCTGTCGTCGTCCGACAGCCAGATCTCCGCGTGTCCATCCTCGGAGAAGATTCCCTTGGTCTTGATCATCGGCTGCAGAACGATCGCGTCAAAGGTTCCGGCTGGAACCTTGATTCTCTCCTTGCGGACAACGTAGATCCGAACCGGATTCCGATCCGGCCGGAAGTAGCGGTCGAAGGAATAGGTCTGGCCGACAACCAGCGGAAGGGTGCGGATGAAGTAGACGAATGATCCATCGTCGAGTGGCTGAGTGACGGATTTCTCTTCCTTCGGCGGCTTCTTCGAAGTCTGAACGAAAATGGCGCGCTCGGGATAGATCTCGTACTTTCGCTCCGTTTCCTTCCCGCCTTCCTCGAGGCTCTGGACGAAACGAAGGGAAGACAAAGTCTCCGCGTCCATCCAGCTCTCGTAGACATCGTTCACGCGGTACAGGAAATTTCCGCCCTGCACCCAGAATGCGGTGTGCCAGGCGGCCCGGCCGCGGAGGTTGTCGAGAGCGACGACTTCCATATGCGCGCTCCCGACCCTTAGAGCGCCGAACTTCACGTCGTACTCCATCCGCTCGCCGGGTCCGAACGGAACCTTGGCGCGCTTCTCGGTCGATGCCGCAACGGTCTGCGGCGTGGGCGAGATGGGCGTCGCTTGCGCCCAGGAGCTGTTTGCGGCCGCGACGGTGAGAAAGGCGAAGCGTGAAATGGTGGCGCGCTTCACGACGCACCCCCGGCGGGCGCTGCGAGGAGCCGGGCAGTGCGGCTGAAGCGGAAGAGATTCAAGGCGTCGGCGACGGGACGGACTCGCGTCTCCCGCGTGCGAACATCGTATCGTGGAGCGAGATCGACGTTCTCGATTCTGCGCGCGAAGCGGCGCGCCTTGAGCAGCAGCTCCATGTTGGCCGCCCAGCCGCTGCTTGTAACCGCCGGCTTGTCACCGAGGGCCTTGAGGAGCTCACGCAAAACCGAAATGCGATAGAGACGGTAGGTCGTGAAAGGATCCGCGGCGTCCGTTTTTGGAAGACCCGCGCGCTGCATCCAGTCCGCAAAACGGCGGAGTCTCCGCACGGCCGCCGGGGCCTCGCTCATTTCCTGTTTGGCCGCCACGATGTCGGCGCCGCCCTCGAAGCGCTTTACGAGCTCCGGGATGTGCTCCGGCTGATCGGTGAAATCGGCCTGCATCATAATGAGAGCGTCGCGACGCGCATAACGAGTTCGGCGCGAGGCTTCGCGAATGAGCTTGTCCAGCGCGAGGCCGTATCCCTGGCGCCGCTCGCCGCGCAGAATCGTAAGCGGGATCACTTCAGCGTATGGCGCCAGCGTTTCCCGGGTCCCATCGGTGCTGGCATCGTCATAGACGATGATCTCGTACTCCCGCGAGTAGTCCTGAAAAACCCGGCGAATGCGCCAAAGGAGCACGCCGATGGTTTGGCCCTCGTTGTAGGACGGAATACATATGTAGAGCAATTCAATTCCGGTGCGATTGGTGGCGACGGCGGGACGCGCTCAACAGACAAGATCCAGGCAAGATAGGAGGGGCAGGCGATTAGCCGCTACCCCGCCAGCACTCTATTGTACACCTCAGCCGTCCGTTCGATCATCCGCTTCGAGTCGAATTCCCGGGCGCGCTGCTTCGCGCCCTCACCGAGCATGGCGCGGAGTCCGTCATCGCTGATCAGGGCCGCGGCGGCGCGGACGAAACCGGGGATGTCGCCGCCCGGCACGAGCAGACCGCTCTTGCCATCTTCGATCACCTCGGGCAGCCCTCCGACCGCGAACGCGATCGGCGGAATTCCGAGGGCCATGGCATCGATCACCGACGTGCCCAACCCCTCCGACCTAGCCGGGTGCCAGAGAACATCGAGGCCCGACATGGCGTCGTGAATTTCCTCGACGAATCCCGCGTCAAATCCTTCGACGCCGGAGACAGTCGTCCCGCCTTTTCCCTTTCCGCCGAGGAGGACGAGACGAGTGCGGCGGAACACTTCGCCGGGAAGTCGGCGCGCGATTCCTGCCACCATGTCGAGACCCTTCTCCTGCGTCATCGCGCCGACGATACCGCAGATGACCGCATTCGGTGGCCATCCACGCTCGCGCCGCCAGTTGCGCGGTCGCTTGACCTGAGGAGCAGGCACTCCGGAGTAGACGACCTCGATTTTATCGGCCTGGACTCCCGCCTTCACCATGGCAGTCTTCACCGCCTCCGAGATGGCAATGAAAGCATCCACACCGTGACGGTACTTGAGACGAACCTGTTTTGGAGGGAAGGCGACGCGACGCGTCACCACCAGCCGCGTTTTTCTTATCCCGAGGAGCGCGAACCTTGCGATCGAGTGCGTGCGAGCGTCGTGTGCGTGCACGACCCCCGCGTCCCACTCGCGAGCGACGGCGCGGAGCTCGCGCGCGGAGCGAATGTCCCATTCACCGCGGAGCGTGAGACGATAAGTAGGAAGCCCGGCGTGCTCGGCACGCCTGATGAGCGGGGAGCCGATCGGGGCCACAATGAGAGTGCGATAGCCGAGGTCGCGAAGTCCGGTGGCGAGCAGAAATACCTGACGCTGGCCGCCGCGCCAGCTGCGCCCGGAATCGACGTGAAGAATCCGCGGGAGCTCCACTACCCTTCGAGCTTCCGCGCGAACGCCTGGAACAGGCCACGGTCCCACGGTTCGGCCGAGTCCGTCATCTCCTCGGGGTGCCACTGCACGGCCATCACCCACCAATCGTCGTCGGTGGACTCGATCCCCTCGATGATTCCATCCGGAGACCGGGCCGTGACGCGCATACCGTCGGCGACGCGCTTCACGGACTGGTGGTGGAACGAATTCACCGTCAGGTGCTCGGTCCCGACCGCCGCGGCGATGCGAGAGCCCGGCTCGACAGATATCTCGTGAGTGCGCGAATCGCGGGCGCTCTCTTCATCGTGCGCGATTTTGGTCTCGCACTGCGACGGGATGTCCTGCACCAGGGTTCCCCCGAGGGCGACGTTCAGTATTTGTATTCCCCGGCAGATCGCGAGAACCGGACTTCCGCGTTCTTTCGCCTCTTTGATCAGCGCGGCTTCCGTCGCATCGCGCGCGGGGTTAATGGAATGTACTTTTTCGTGGCGTTTTTCGCCGTAGCGAGCGGGATCGACGTCTTCGCCGCCGGTCAGCACGAGGCCCGCAACGGAATCGAGAATTGCTGAGGCGGCGTCAGCGTTGGCGAGTGGCGGGACGATCAGTGGTATGAGGCCTGCATTTTCCAGGGCAGTCACGTAAGCGGCGGTCAGCCGGACACGACTGGTATCGCCATCGGGGCGAATGCCGGCGGTAACAGCAACTGTGCAGGCTCGGACCGGCTTGCGCGCGGACGACACGAGTGATCTCACTTAGACAGGGTACGTTGGCACTGCTGCTCGCCGCGGCGTCGGCGACAAACGCGCAGCCCCAAAGTCTGAGCGCCCTCCCCGTCGCCTGCAAGGGGGAGCGCATCAGTCGGATCGACATCGATGCGAATCCGCCCTTCCACATCACCGGAACCAACATCTGGCAGCGAGTGGGCCGCTGGGCGGCGAAGGAGCACGTGACCACGAAGGAAGCTGTGATACGACGATACCTCGCCGTGCAGCTGGGAGACCGGTGCACAGAGGTGCGACGCGCGGAGTCGGAGCGCATCCTCCGCGCACAGCCGTTCATCGCCGACGCGACCGTGCTCGCCTATGACGATGGACAGGGTGGGGTCGCACTCACCGTCACGACCGTGGACGAAGTCTCGCTGATTGTGGGCGCCGGCATCGGTGGTGGGTCCGGCGTGCACTCGTTGCTCCTGGGGGAGGACAATCTTCTCGGTGGCGCCCTCCACGCGGAGAGCCAGTGGAAGAAGGGTATACACAGGGACATCTATGCCGCCAAGGTGGTCGACTACCAGTTTCTGGGCCGACCCTACCAGTTGCGGCTCGAGGGAGGGCGGCGCGAGCTGGGGAGCGACTGGGCGACAGAGCTCGCCCATCCATTCCTTACCGATTTGCAGCGAGTCTCGTGGCGAACCACGGCCGGTAATACGAACGGATACTTCTACTTTCGGAGACCGGATGCCTTGCCGGCGGCAATACGACTGGAGCGGTCGTACAGCGACATCGGTGGCGTAGTGAGAATCGGCCCGCCGCTGGGACGCCTCGCGCTCGTCGGTGGTTCGATCTCGTTCGAGGATGAGAGTCCCGCGACGTCGCCAATTATCGTCACCGACACGGCTCTGGTGGCGGACACGAGCCAGGCGCTGATCAACAGGTACACAAAGCACCAGACGGCCCGGCTCAACGCGCTATGGGGTATACGCAACATCGACTTCGTGCGCGTCAGCGGTTTCGATGCGCTGGAGGGCACACAGGATCTTCGAACCGGGGTCCAGCTCGCGACCCTGCTCGGAAAGGGAGCGAGATTTCTCCGCGGAAACGAGCGCGACTGGTTCGGCTCGTCCGAGCTCTATCTGGGAATGGCGTCGCCCATTTCGTTCGCGGCCCTCGATGTAGCCAGTGAGGGGCGTCGCGCTGAAGACGGCAACTGGGATGGAATCCTGGCGCAAGGCCGCGGCGCGCTCTACCTGAAGCCAATCAACAGGCATACGGTGATTACCGACCTGGAGTGGAGCGCCGGCTGGAAGCAGAGGATTCCATTTCAGCTGACCTTCGCGGACCGAGACGGCGGGCTCCGCGGCTTCAGGTCAGCAGACGTCGGGGGAGCCAGGCGTGTGGTCAGTCACTTCGAGGACCGATACCTGATTGGCCGCCGCAAACAAATCGCAACATTCGCGGTGGCGGGTTTCGTCGAAGGGGGAAAGATATGGGCGGGCGATTCGCCCTTCGGCGTGAATACTCCGTTTTATGCGTCGGCGGGCGTGAGCCTTCTCGCTGCGTCACCGCCGCAATCGCGCCGCACCTTCAGAGCGGATTTGGCATTTCCGGTGAGGGGACCGCGGGGCCACGGCTGGGAAGTGCGTCTCACCACCACTGATCTCACGAGGGCATTTCGGGTCGAGCCGCGCGACATTGCGAACAACCGTGAGCGGTCAGTGCCCTCGTCGGTGTTCAGCTGGCCGTAGCAGGCTCAGTCAAAGCGCTGTTACGCATTTTGGCGTGACGCCTTCGCCTGCCTATCGCGAAGCCCCCGGTATGAATTCCCATCGGCCAAGTGCCTGGGCCGATACGGTCAAGTCTCGCGGTGAAAGGACAGTCGCAACGGAGGAACCGCTTGATAGTAGGACGCTCTCCAGCTGACCCGAGCCATAGC